>LFTS01000270.1 GCA_001513435.1 Gammaproteobacteria bacterium DTU040 | reverse complement strand
CAGCTGCTTGCAGCAATTCGAGCTTGCTCACCTTTCGCTAACTGGGCGCACATTAATCACCCTGCAAAAACGCGAACCCTTCATATTTAGCGGATCACGCTCAACTCTAAGAGCTTAAGCGGCTCTTCGCATTTAAGGGTGTAGCTGGTTTCTAACCCCTCCTGACTTCAGCAAGCACCTGGCTATCAGTCCTACTGTAAAGCGGTTTGCACGCAGCCGGTCGCTTGGCACAGCTCTTGTAGAAGCACAACTTTTGGGTGATTGGCGGTTGTCCATGTAGGTCATGCCTTTAGGCTGACGTGTCGGGCTGAAGCCCGACCTACAGGAGCAGCTAAGCTCGGCAGGGTTCTCAGCGCGCTCCCACAGTTCCATTGTAAAGCGGTTGGCAGGCGCCGAACGCTTTGCACGGCTCTTGTGGGAGCGCAACTCTTGCGCGAATGTAGGCCGAACCCGGCACAACCGGTTTTATCCTGTTGCTCTTGCGTGATTTCAAGTCCGCTTCGCGCATCTTATGCGCGATACGGACTCTAAACCCAGCTCAAGCGCTGCCGGCTAGTTACATTCGCGCAAAAATTGCGTTCCCGCAGTAGAGGCGGCGGTTTGTGGTAGGAGTAGGCCATGCCAGCGACAGCTGTGCGTCTGACGGGCTATGCAATATAAATGCTTGCAAATAAGAATCAATCGCATATATTATGCGGCGTCTTATAGAAATAACACTGCCAATTATCACAGAGATTCTTAAGGAGCCCGCTATGCGCGCTAGATACTTTACTGCTTTGCGCACTTTTTCACTACTGAGTTTACTGCTCTGCTTAACTGCTCCTGTGCAGGCGCAAGAGGTTTTAACCGTTGAGCATGCCAAAGGACAAACCCAGGTACAGAAACTGCCTAAAACTGTGGCGGTACTGGATTGGTCCACACTGGATACCATGGCTGTGCTGGGTATAGAAGCGCAGGGGATTCCGACCTCTGGCATCGTGCCACCGATGCTGGATCAGTATGCTGGTGCGCGTTTTGTGCGAGTGGGTACGTTGTTCGAGCCTGATTATGAAGCGCTGAAAAACTTAAAGCCGGATTTGATTATTTTAGGTCGTCGCGCTAGCGGGAAATACGATGAAGTGGCTAAGTATGGGCCGACTCTGGATTTAACTCCTGATCCTACCGACTTGCTCGGTAGCGTGGTGCGCAACACAGAAATTATCGGGCAGATATTTGACCGTGAACAACAGGCCGCTGAGCAAATTGCTAAGTTGCAGGCCTCGGTTAAGCAGCTGCAAAACCTAAGTGCTAAGCAGGGTAAAGGACTCACCTTGTTAACCACCGGTGGAAAAATGAGCGCCTTTGGCATAGGGACACGTTTTGGCATGATTCACGATGTGTTTGGGGTAGAGCCGGCGGTGGCAGACTTAAAAGTGGGTCGCCATGGGCAGGCGGTGTCCTATGAGTTTTTACTGGAAGCCAATCCGGACTGGTTGTTTGTGATGGACCGTGATGCGGCTATTGGTCGTGAAGGCGT
>LFTS01000021.1 GCA_001513435.1 Gammaproteobacteria bacterium DTU040 | reverse complement strand
ACCAATAATAAAGAATCTATCTTAGAGGTAAACAGCTATGCCAGAATACAAGGCCCCCTTGCGCGATATCCGTTTCGTACGTGACGAACTTCTTGGTTATGACGCGCATTATCAATCTCTGCCTGGCTGCGAAGAAGCCACGCCCGACATGGTCGATGCCATCCTTGAAGAAGGCGCTAAGTTTTGCGAAAACGTCATCGCCCCCCTCAACCGTGTTGGCGATACCGAGGGTTGCACCTGGTCAGCCGAGGGCGTGACCACGCCAACCGGCTTTAAAGAAGCCTACGAGCAATTTGTTGAAGGCGGCTGGCCCAGCCTTGCTCATGATGCTGAGCACGGCGGTCAGGGACTGCCCGAGTCACTAGGCATGGCCATCAGCGAAATGATTGGCCAAGCCAACTGGTCATGGGGCATGTACCCGGGCTTGTCCCACGGCGCGATGAATACCCTCAGCGCCCACGGTACCGAAGAACAGCAAGCGATTTATCAAACCAAGTTGGTGTCAGGTCAGTGGACGGGGACCATGTGCCTAACTGAGCCCCACTGTGGTTCTGACCTAGGCTTACTGCGTACCAAGGCCGAACCACAGGCTGACGGCAGCTACAAGATCACTGGTACTAAGATTTTTATTTCCGCCGGTGAGCACGATATGGCAGAAAATATCGTCCACATCGTACTTGCACGTCTACCGGATGCACCCGAAGGCACCAAAGGGATCTCCCTGTTTATCGTGCCTAAGTTTCTGCCCAACGCCGATGGTGAGATAGGTGAGCGTAACGGCGTTACCTGTGGTTCCCTCGAGCACAAAATGGGTATCCACGGCAACTCCACCTGCGTAATGAACTTTGATAACGCTACCGGTTTTTTGATTGGCCCGCCCAACAAAGGCTTGAACTGCATGTTCACTTTTATGAACACGGCACGCTTGGGTACCGCGCTACAGGGCTTAGCTCACGCCGAAATTGCCTTCCAAGGCGCAATAGAATACGCCCGCGACCGCTTACAGATGCGCTCACTCACTGGCGCCAAAGAACCGGATAAAGCAGCTGACCCCATTATCGTGCACCCCGATGTACGCCGCATGTTATTAACCACCAAAGCCTTTGCCGAAGGCAACCGAGCAATGCTGTATTACGCGGCCAAGCAAGTGGATATCGTGCAGCGCAGTCAGGACGAAGAAGCGCGCACGCAGGCCGATACGCTGTTGTCTTTCATCACCCCAATAGCCAAAGCTTTTATGACCGAAACAGGATTTGAAGCCGCCAACCACGGCGTGCAAATCTATGGTGGTCACGGCTACATTAGCGAGTGGGGCATGGAGCAAAACGTGCGCGACAGCCGTATTTCTACCTAGTACGAAGGCACCACCGGCATTCAAGCGCTGGATTTGCTCGGCCGTAAAGTGTTGATGACCCAAGGTGAAACGCTAAAAGCCTTTACCAAAATCGTGCACCAGTT
>LFTS01000074.1 GCA_001513435.1 Gammaproteobacteria bacterium DTU040 | reverse complement strand
AAAGACATTGATCGTTTATCCCGCCAGGTGCCAGAGCTGTGCAAAGTAGCGCCCAATATTCAGAAGTATCACATGGAAGATGTACACCGCGCTGGTGGTATTTTTGCCATTCTTGGCTCGTTGGCGCGTGGTGGTTTACTGCACACTGATGTGCCTACCGTACATAGCCCGACTATGGCCGATGCCATTGCCCAGTGGGATATTACCCAAACTCAAGATCCGGCGGTGCATGAGTTTTATAAAGCTGGTCCGGGCGGCATTCCGACGCAAACGGCGTTCAGCCAAGCCACACGCTGGCCGAGCTTGGATCTGGATCGTGAAAACGGCTGTATCCGTAGCATCGAGCACGCCTATAACCAGGAAGGCGGCTTGGCCGTACTCTACGGCAACATTGCCGAAGATGGCTGTGTGGTTAAAACCGCCGGTGTGGATCCTTCCATTTGGGTGTTTGAAGGCACGGCGAAAATCTACGAAAGCCAAGACTCAGCGGTAAAGGGTATTTTGGCGGACGAAGTCAAAGCCGGCGATGTGGTGATTATTCGCTATGAAGGGCCTAAAGGCGGTCCGGGCATGCAGGAAATGCTGTATCCAACCAGCTACCTGAAATCCAAAGGCTTGGGCGAGCACTGTGCCTTGCTGACGGACGGTCGTTTTTCAGGTGGCACCTCGGGCTTATCCATTGGTCATGCTTCTCCAGAAGCGGCGGCTGGCGGTGCTATTGGCTTGGTGCAGGATGGCGACAAAATAAAAATTGATATCCCGGCGCGCAGTATTCAACTGCAGATCAGTGATACCGAGATGGCTGAGCGCCGTGTGGCGCAAGATAAAAAAGGCTGGAAGCCGGTTGAGGTGCGCCCACGCAAAGTGAGCACCGCGCTAAAAGC
>LFTS01000082.1:9421-14057 GCA_001513435.1 Gammaproteobacteria bacterium DTU040 | reverse complement strand
ATTGACACGAGTAAATGCGGACGTGGTGGAATTGGTAGACACACCAGATTTAGGTTCTGGCGCCGCGAGGTGTGAGAGTTCGAGTCTCTCTGTCCGCACCATTAGAAACAAAAAACCCGCCATGTGCGGGTTTTTTGTTGTTTATTCATTATGAAAAATACAGCGCTGCTACAAGATGCTCGCCCGATTAGGGCAAGCATCTGCTTGAGCTATTTACACGGTGCGTGAGAATCGGCCCTGCTGGTTATCGCCGCCTAGATACGCATCGAAGCACATGGCTACGCTGCGCATCATGAGATTGCCTTGAGGAAGTAGGGTGATTTTGTCCTCAGAAATAATAACCAAACCATCGGCTACCTGCTCTTGGACTTTTTCCAAGGCATCAGCAAAATACTCTTTAAACACGATACCGTGAGCCTGTTCAATGGCAGGGATATTGATGTGGTTGTGACACATCAGTGAGCTAATCACATCGCGGCGCAATTTGTCGTCATCGTTGAGCTCGTAACCGCGATGCAGCGGCAATTGGTTTTGATTCAGAGCGGCATAGTACTGAGACAGCTCTTTAACGTTTTGGCTGTAGGTATCAGCAATTTTGCCAATCGACGAAGAGCCTAAACCAATAATATCGCTATCAGCGTGCGTGGAATAGCCTTGGAAGTTGCGCTGTAAGGTTCCGTTAGTTCGGGCCAGTACCAGCTCATCATCAGGTAGGGCGAAGTGGTCCATGCCTATGTACACATAGCCTGCTTCGCAGAGGCGGCGGATGGTGAGTTCCAGTAACTCTAATTTGCGCTCAGGCGGTGGCATATCTTCTGGGCGAATCAAGCGCTGTGCACGGACCAAGTGTGGTAGGTGGGCGTAGCTGTAGGCAGAGATGCGATCTGGGCGCAAAGCAATAATTTTATCCAGTGTGGTGTCAAAGCTTTCTACTGTTTGTAGCGGCAGACCATAAATGAGATCAACACTGGTGGCGCGGAAACCGTATTCGCGAGCGGCATAAATTAAGCTGGAAACCTGCTCATCGCTTTGTACGCGGTTGACGGCTTCCTGCACCTTGGGATCAAAGTCTTGCACACCAAAACTGAGGCGGTTAAAACCAAGTTCACGTAAGTGCTTGAGTTGTTCGGCAGAGATAGTCCGAGGGTCTACTTCCATGGAAAACTGGTGGTTGTCGGTCTCATCAAAGTTGAAGGACTCGCGCAAGCAGTTCATTAGGTCGGTCAGTTGTTCGCTGGTTAAATAGGTGGGAGTACCGCCACCAAAGTGCAGCTGAGTTACTTTGCGGGATGTGTCGAACAGCTCAGCCTGTAGCTTGATTTCTTTTTTTAAGTAGTCTAAGTATTCAACAGCGCGACTGGTTTTTTGGGTAATGATTTTGTTACACGCGCAGTAATAGCACAGGCTTTTACAGAACGGGATATGAATATAAAGAGACAAATCCTTGGCTGGCGCTTGATTGCTGCGCTCAGCGGCGGCTTTGTAATTGTCTACTACAAAGTGTGTGTGGAACTGTGGAGCAGTCGGGTAGGATGTATATCTTGGGCCTGGACGGTCGTATTTTTCCACTAGCGCGCGGTTAAAGCTTGGCATTTGCTCCATTAATGGTTTCCTCGAAAACGAATAACTGTAAATAAATTCCCCTTAGGTTACCCTAAATTGGCTATCAAACGCTAAAATAACGCTCATAGATTGATATAGCACAAGATCTTTTCTAACGTGCGTTAGTCTGCACGAAATACATATCGAACAGGTTTATGAAACATTCTCTTAGATGGTGGATGCTAATGCTGACGTGTTTATTTTCCGGCTGTATGGCTTTGCCAAAGCAGGATTTAACGGCGTCTAATGCGTTACCTGCTAACCTAGCAGCCAGTACTTCTATCGCGCGGGCACTTGAGCGGCAGCTAGAGCGCCAGCCTCGGCATTTAAGTGGTATTTATCCCTTGGTAGAAGCTGATGAGGCGTTCGCAGCACGTATGCTGATGGCGCGTCATGCTGAGCGTAGTTTGGATATTCAGTACTACATCTGGCGTGCGGATATGACGGGCTTAATGCTGCTTGAGGCTGTGCATGAGGCAGCTGACCGTGGCGTGCGCGTGCGTTTATTGCTTGATGATAATAACAGTGCCGGGCTTGAGCCTTTTTTATTAGCCATGGATGCGCACCCCAATATAGAAGTTCGTTTATTTAACCCCTTTGTTGTACGCAAACCACGCTGGCTTGGCTTTGTTACTGACTTCAAGCGTGTGAATAGACGCATGCACAATAAAAGTTTTACCGCAGATTCGGCGGTCACTATCGTCGGTGGCCGCAATATAGGTGATGCGTACTTTGGTGCGGCAGATGATGAGCTGTTTGCCGATCTTGATGTATTAACCGTTGGTGCTGTGGTGCCAGAGGTTTCTGCTGACTTTGACCGATACTGGAACAGTTCGTCTGCTTATGGTTTGACTTCGATTGTTAAAGCTAATGGCGATGTGTCTTTGCCGCGTTTGGCGCAAAGAGCGGAAGATATTGCCCGAAATCCTGCAGCGCAGATTTATTTAGAGTCGTTGCGTGAATCGGATCTGGTAGCTGACTTGTTTCATCAGCGCATAGAGTTTAAATGGGCCAAGGTGCGCATAGTCAGTGATGAGCCTGATAAGGTTTTAGGCACAGAAAATAAAGAAAAAATGCTGCTTAGCCAGCTGCAAGAAATAATAGGCAACCCCCGCCACGAGGTTGAGCTGGTATCCCCCTATTTTGTGCCAACACAAACCGGAGTGGCAGCCTTTGCTTGGTTATCGCGCAAAGGGGTGAAGGTGAAGGTGTTAACCAACTCGCTGGCAGCGACAGATGTGGCCGCAGTGCACTCAGGCTATGGTAAACGACGCAAGGCCTTGTTGGAGGCTGGGGTTGAGTTATATGAGTTGCGTCATGTGCAGCCTAAAACCAAAAGAGAGAAAAAAGCGGAAAAGAAAGCCAGAAAAGGACGTTTGTTAGGTAGTTCAGGCTCAAGCCTGCACGCAAAAACCTTTGCGATAGATGCTAAGCACGTCTTTGTTGGTTCGTTTAACTTTGATCCGCGCTCAGCTTTGCTTAACACGGAACTGGGCTTTGTGATTGAAAGCCCAGAGCTAGCGGAAAGAATTAGTCGCTCCTTTCGTGAAGAGATCCCGCAGCAGGCGTATCAGGTTAAGCTTGATAAAAAAGGACAGTTATACTGGCAGGAGCGACAAGGGGAGCAGGTTATTATTCATACTAAAGAACCCACTGCAAAGCTTAGTAAGCGCGTGTCGGCGTATCTGTTGTCATGGTTGCCTATCGATAGTTTGTTGTAAGAATTTACAACAACAGCAGATAACATTGGAATTTTTTTGCCGAGCCTAATAGAATGCATGCCCTTGATTCTAAGGTCGGTAAGACTGGCCACGTCTATTCAATGAGGATTATTCATGCAAGTTTCAGTAGAAAGCACCTCTGCTATTGAGCGTCGAATGACTATTGGCGTTCCTGCCGAGCGTTTCGAGTCAGAAGTCAATAAGCGTTTACAGCGTACGGCTAAACAAGCCAAGATTCCGGGATTCCGTCCTGGCAAAGCTCCTATGAGTATCATACGCCAGCGTTATGAAGAGGGCGTGCGTCAAGATGTAATGGGTGATTTGATTAACTCAACTTTCTACGAAGCTTTGACAGCAGAGAAAATTAATCCTGCCGGCGCGCCTTCCATTGAGGCAAAAACTTTCGAGAAAGATAAAGATTTTGAATACGTGGCCACCTTTGAAGTGTATCCAGAGTTTGAAGTAGCGGGTTTGGAGACTATCGAAGTTGAGCGTCTACAAGCCGAGGTTGCTGATTCTGATGTAGACAACATGCTGGATATTTTGCGCAAACAAAATACCCGTTTTACTGATGTTGATCGCGCCGCTGAAAATGGCGACCAAATTAATATCGACTTTGTCGGTAAAATTGACGGTGAGGTTTTTGCGGGTGGTTCAGCCCAGGGCGTACCTTTGGTGCTAGGCTCTGGCAATATGATTCCAGGCTTTGAAGAACCCTTAATTGGCTGCAAGGCCGGTGATGAGAAAATCATTACCCCAACCTTCCCAGAGAACTATCAGAACCTTGATCTGGCAGGTAAGCAAGCTGAATTCAGCGTAAAAATCAATGCAGTGCAAGCCCCCGAGCTGCCAGAGCTGGATGATGAGTTCTTCACGCTGTTTGGTCATACAGAGGGCGGGTTGGAAGGTTTCCGTGCTGAAGTAGCTAAGAACATGGGTCGTGAGTTAAAAGCAGCGCTAAAAGGAAAGGTTAAGACACAAGTCTTTGATGCGCTACTAGAAACCAATAAGATTGAAGTGCCTAAAGCACAGATCGAAAACGAGATTAACCGCTTACGTACCCAAGCTGTACAGCAGTTTGGTGGTAACGTAAAACCTGAGCAGTTGCCTGCAGACATGTTTGCAGCACAAGCCGAACGTCGTGTGGCACTGGGTTTGATTGTGGCGCAAATGATTAAGCAGTTTGATATTAAAGCCGAAGAAGATGTGGTACGCAGCACCATCGAAGACATGGCTTCTGCTTACCAAGATCCACAGCAAGTCATTGACTGGTATAACCAGAACGAAGAGCAGCTTGAAGAAGTGCGTGCTTC
>LFTS01000082.1:3890-9217 GCA_001513435.1 Gammaproteobacteria bacterium DTU040 | reverse complement strand
CGTGCGTATGATATTTATTCGCGTCTTTTAAAAGAGCGTATTATTTTTCTGGTTGGTCCGGTCGAAGACCATATGGCTAACCTAGTGGTGGCACAGATGTTGTTTTTGGAAGCGGAAAACCCAGATAAAGACATTCATCTGTATATTAACTCTCCAGGCGGTTCGGTAACTGCAGGCATGTCAATTTACGACACCATGCAGTTTATTAAGCCCGATGTGTCTACCACCTGTATTGGTCAAGCGGCCAGCATGGGTGCGTTACTGTTGGCGGGTGGTGCAGCAGGCAAGCGTTTCTGTTTGCCGCACTCACGCGTTATGATTCATCAGCCTTTAGGTGGTTTCCGTGGTCAAGCGTCGGATATCGAAATCCATGCGCGCGAAATTTTGACTATTCGTGAACGACTGAATAAGGTTTTAGCGGAACATACAGGGCAGCCTTTAGACGTAATTGCGCGCGATACCGATCGTGATAATTTCATGAGTGGTGATGAAGCGGTCGCATACGGCTTGATTGACCAGGTTACCCGCAAGCGCTAAGTAGCCTAGCGACCCTCAGCGCGTAGCTTTTAGGTGGCGCAACCAAAATAAGAGTGCGCACAAGATGGGCGTAAATAGTTATAAAACGGTGTAGAACCCCATGCATAGTACTGAAGATAGCGGAAAATTGTTGTATTGCTCTTTTTGTGGCAAGAGTCAGCACGAAGTACGTAAATTAATTGCCGGACCTTCGGTGTTTATTTGTGAGGAATGTGTAGATCTCTGTAACGAGATTATTCGCGAAGACTCAGATGAAGCACAAATTGAAGAAGCCAAAGGTAGTAAACTACCGGCGCCTAAAGAAATTAGCGAAATCCTTGATCAGTACGTAATTGGTCAGGAGCGCGCAAAAAAAGTGCTGGCAGTGGCGGTATATAACCATTACAAGCGCTTGCACAATGTTGATAAGAAGAAAGACGATATTGAGCTAGGTAAAAGTAATATTTTACTCGTTGGTCCAACTGGGTCAGGCAAAACGCTGCTGGCAGAAACCTTGGCGCGCACGCTCAACGTGCCTTTTACCATTGCCGATGCCACTACACTGACTGAGGCAGGTTATGTGGGTGAAGATGTTGAAAACATCGTACAAAAGCTGCTGCAGAAATGTGATTATGATGTAGAAAAAGCCGAAATGGGCATTATCTACATTGATGAGATTGACAAGATAACTCGTAAATCAGAAAACCCATCCATCACGCGCGATGTGTCGGGTGAGGGTGTGCAGCAAGCACTGCTCAAGCTGATTGAAGGCACAGTGGCCTCAGTTCCGCCTCAGGGTGGACGCAAGCATCCACAGCAAGAATTTTTACAGGTGGATACGCGCAATATCCTATTTATCTGTGGTGGTGCATTTGCTGGGCTAGAAAAAATTATCCAAGCGCGCTCAACCAAGGGCGGTATTGGCTTTAGTGCAGAAGTGCGCAGTAAAGATTTGGATAAAAAAGTAGGCGAGACCTTGCGAGAGGTAGAACCGGATGACTTGGTTAAATACGGTTTGATTCCTGAATTTGTTGGCCGTTTGCCGGTTATCGCAACGTTGGATGAGCTGGATGAGTCCGCGCTAATGCAGATTTTGACCGAGCCGAAAAACGCCTTAACCAAGCAGTACGCAAAACTGTTTGAAATGGAAGACGTAGAGCTGGAGTTTAGACCAGACGCATTAACTGCGGTGGCTAAGAAAGCTTTGGAGCGTAAGACAGGTGCACGAGGTTTGCGTTCTATCATGGAAGATGTATTGCTGGACACCATGTTTGAAGTGCCATCGAGTAAAGATATTGTTAAGGTGGTTATCGATGCTGGTGTAATTTCGGGCGAATCCAAGCCTATGCTGGTTTATGCTGCGGATAATTTAGCCAAAACATCGCCTGAAGCATAAAGTTTCAAACGCAGAATAAAAAAGGGCTATTAAAGCCCTTTTTTATTGTCGGCTTGTTTTTAGGTAAACCGCCCCCACCTAATAAACAGTTAAGTTGTGTGGCTAAAAGCCTAGTGTGAGTGAATATCATGAAGACAGTTTTAGAGTTGCCCTTATTGCCATTGCGCGATGTTGTGGTATACCCCCAAGTGGTCATGCCCTTGTTTGTGGGGCGCGAAAAATCCATTCACGCCATCGAAGCCGCTATGCAGGCCGATAAGCGTATTATTTTAGTAGCGCAAAAAAAACCAAGTGACGATGATCCGGATCTGGCTGGCGTTTATGAGGTAGGTACGCTAGCGACAATTTTGCAAATGCTCAAATTGCCCGATGGCACCATAAAAGTGTTGGTCGAGGGTAAGCAGCGTGCTGTCATCGACAAAGGACAGGAGCAGGACGGATATTGGCAAGTCACGGCCAGAGTGTCTGATACAGATGAAGAGATGGCCGAGCCGGAAAGTCAGGTACTACGCCGAGTCGTGTTTGAAACCTTTAAAGTATTAGCGCAGCACAGCAAAAAAATTCCTAGCGAATTCTTGCAGAGTATGGAGGAAATAGACTCTATCGAGCGTCTAATCGATGCCATTGCAGCGCAGATGCCAATTAAGTTGAAGCAAAAACAAGAAATATTAGCGATTGTGAATGTGACAGACCGAGCTGAGAAACTGCTTAGTTTTGTTGACGCTGAACTTGAGCTGCTGAAAATTGAAAAACGTATACGTGGTCGCGTTAAAAAACAAATGGAACGCAGCCAGCGCGATTACTATCTGAATGAACAGATGAAAGCGATTCAAAAGGAGCTTGGCGAGGACGAGCACGGTCACAACGAGATTGAGTCGCTAAGAAAGCGTATTGATGAAGCCAAAATGCCTAAGGCCGCACTGGAGAAGGCCCAAGCTGAGCTAAAAAAATTACAAATGATGTCGCCCATGGCGGCTGAGGCAACAGTAGTACGTACTTACATCGATTGGATGCTGAATGTGCCATGGCATAAACAAACCAAGGTGCGTTTAGACTTGGATAAGGCTGAGGAAGTATTGGACGCCGACCACTATGGCTTGGCAGAGGTTAAAGAGCGTATCTTAGAGTACCTCGCCGTACAAAAGCGTGTGCGTAAGCTCAAGGGTCCGATTCTGTGTCTGGTAGGGCCTCCAGGGGTAGGTAAGACTTCGTTGGCTGAATCTATAGCCCGCTCAACCAACCGCAAGTATGTGCGAATGGCGTTAGGTGGTGTGCGCGATGAGGCCGAGATACGTGGGCATCGCCGTACCTATATCGGCTCTATGCCAGGACGTTTGATTCAACGATTGTCTAAAGTAGGTGTGCGCAACCCGTTATTCTTGCTTGATGAGATCGACAAGATGGGCAGCGACATGCGTGGCGATCCGGCATCAGCTTTGCTGGAGGTGTTGGATCCTGAGCAAAACCACAGCTTCAATGATCATTATCTTGAAGTGGATTACGATCTATCAGATATTATGTTTGTCTGTACGGCTAACTCAATGAATATTCCAGCACCGTTATTGGACCGTATGGAAGTGATTCGTTTGCCGGGTTATACCGAAGATGAAAAGCTTAATATTGCACAAAAGTACCTCATCACTAAACAGCGTAAAGCTAATGGCTTAAAAGACAAAGAGTTAGAGTTGACCGATGAAGCACTGCTTGATGTGATTCGTTATTACACCCGAGAAGCCGGTGTGCGTGGACTGGAACGTCAAATTGCAAAAATTTGTCGTAAGGTGGTCAAACAAGCTCAAGGTAAAAAAGCCATTACCGTCAAGGTGTTGGCTGAAGATCTTGAAGAGTATTTAGGTGTACGTAAATTCCGTTATGGGCTGGCCGATACAGAAAACCAAATTGGACAAGTAACAGGTTTAGCCTGGACGCAAGTAGGTGGTGAGTTATTAACGATTGAGACGGCGGTTATGCCCGGTAAAGGGCAGCTAATTAAGACTGGATCTTTGGGGGATGTTATGGAAGAATCCATGACGGCTGCGCTAACAGTAGTACGTAGCCGCGCTCAAGCTCTGGGCTTAATGCCTGATTTTTATGAAAAGCAAGACCTACATATCCATATGCCAGAGGGTGCTACACCAAAAGATGGACCCAGTGCGGGAATTGGAATGTGTACTGCTTTAGTGTCAACGCTCACCAAAATACCGGTACGCGCCGATGTTGCTATGACGGGTGAAATCACCTTGCGTGGTCAGGTTTTGGCTATTGGCGGCCTCAAGGAGAAGCTGCTTGCTGCGCATCGCGGTGGGATTAAAACAGTTATTATTCCTGAGGAAAACAAGGGTGATCTCAAAGAGATTCCTGATAACATTAAAGCGGACTTGGAAATAAAATTAGTTAAATGGATTGACGAAGTGCTAGAGATTGCGCTGCAATACATGCCTGAACCGTTAGCGGACGAAGATTTAAAGCTGCTCGTTCAGGACGAAAAAAAACAGAAATACATCGATAGCCAGCCTCAGACGCATTAAGAGGACTAAGTTTTGGTGATTTGCGCTATATCACTAAAAAGAACAGGTTTTTTGTTGACGAACGTTTAACAACAGACTATCTTGCAACACCATCAACTTTGACATGACTGTTAAAAATAGAAACTTAAGGGGACTTCCGAGTGAATAAGTCAGAATTAATCGAAAAAGTAGCAGCTTCTGCAGATATTCCTAAGGCAGTAGCGGGTCGTGCTTTAGATGCAGTAATTACAACAATAACTCAAGCTCTTCAAGAGGGTGACTCTGTTGTATTAGTTGGATTTGGTACTTTCGCAGTTAAAGATCGCGCTGCACGTACTGGTCGTAACCCACAGACTGGCAAAACCATCCAAATTGCAGCTGCTAAAGTACCAGGTTTTAAAGCTGGTAAAGCGCTGAAGGATGCCGTTAACGGTTAATCTTTGAAGCTCTAGAAATAGCTTTGTTAAGAGTTGTCTAGAACGAAATGATTTAAATAAAGGCGCATCGTTTGGTGCGCCTTTATTTTTTAAACTTTAGAATTTCAAGCATTGGTTAGGCTGACTCTATCTCAAGGTCAGCACAGGCAAGTAAAACCCTGGGGGATGCATGCTGCAAAATATTCGAGACCGCTCGACAGGTTGGATCTCTAAGGCAATTATCGGCTTAATTGCTGTACTTTTATCCTTCACTGGCTTCGAAGCTATTATTCGTTCAGCCAGCAACAGTAATAATGCTGCCAAGGTCAACGGTGAAGAAATCACTTTGCCTGAATTGGCACAGGCGAAAAACCTGCAAAACCGCCGTTTAACTCAACAGTTTGGACAAGACTTTGATACCAGCTTGTTTGACGACAAGCTGTTGACTGAGATGGCGTTGAAGAACCTTATTAGTCGCAAACTGCTACTGCA
>LFTS01000082.1:0-3821 GCA_001513435.1 Gammaproteobacteria bacterium DTU040 | reverse complement strand
TATGGACGTTTGCAGTTTCGTCAAATGCTTGAGCAGGATATGCTGCTGGAGCAGTTGCAGCTCGGTATCACCGCCTCAGCCTTTGTCACTGATAAAGACGTTAAGGCTTTTGCGCAACTAGAGTCGCAGACGCGTGACTTCGCTACGTTGGAGTTACAGCCAGATTTCGGTCAAATTTCAGTTACTGACGAAGAAGTAGCTGATTTTTATCAGGCTAACTTACTTAGCTTTATGACCCCTGAAAAGGTGGCTATCGAGTACGTTGAGCTAAGCAAAAATCAGCTGGCTGACCGAGTCGAAGTTAGCGATGCAGAACTGCAAGAAAGTTACCAGCAAGCAGTCGCTAATCTGAGTGAACAGCGCAGAGCTGCACACATACTCTTTGAGGTTTCTGCAGAGCAGGATGAGCTGCAAGCCTTAGAGAAAGCAAAAGAAGCGGCACAGCGCCTAGCGCAAGGTGAGTCTTTTGCAGTGTTGGCTAAAGAGCTATCTGCGGATATCGGCTCAGCAGAGCAGGGCGGAGACTTGGGCTTTGCTGGTTTGGGCATCTATGAGCCACCTTTTGAGGAAGCGCTGTTCGCTTTGAGCACGGATGAGGTATCTGAGCCAGTGCGCACAGAGTATGGTTGGCACCTTATCAAGCTAACGGGTGTGCAGGCGGCAGATGCTCTTACTTTTGCCGAAATGAAAGAAGGTTTACTGCGCGACTTGCGTATGGACAAAGTAGAGCAGCTTTTTGTTGAGTTGGTCCAGGATTTAGAAAACCTTGCTTATGAAGCCGCTGATTTGCAACAGCCAGCCCAAGAGCTTGGGTTGGAGATTAAGCACAGTTCTGCCTTCACACGTGAAGGCGGTGAAGGCATTCTGGCCAATCGTTCGGTGATTGAAGCAGCGTTCAGTCCGTTAGTGCTGGAAGAAGGCGCAAATAGCTTGTTGCTTGAGCTGGATGATGAAACCATCGTTGTTCTGCGTGCTAAAGAGCACTTTAAGCCTGAGCAAATTGAGTTGGCTGAAGTGGCTGCTTCAATCAAAGATGTGTTGACTATGCAGAAAGCTAAAGAGTATACGCAGGAACAGGGCGAAGCCTTATTAGCTGATCTGCGTGCTACTAAAGAGAGTGTGCAGCAAGACTGGACATCCTTTGAGGCAGTTAGTCGGATGCATGAGGACGTTGAACCGCAAATTCTGCAAGAAGTGTTTCGGATGCCTAAACCCGATAAAGATACAGCTACCTATGCTGGCTTCAGCATGCAGGACGGTCGCTATGTGATCGTGCGCTTAACTGGTGTGAATACGCCAGACAATGCGTTAACTGCTGAAGAGCTTAAGTCTTATAAGGAAGTGCTGGCATCACGACAAGGTCAGGCTGACTTTGCAGCAATGACTCAACAACTTGAGCAAGAAGCCAAAATTGAACGTTTTTAACTGAGTTCGAGTTTTGAGCAATAAAAAAACCGCGCCATACTAAGCGCGGTTTTTTATGAGTTAACTAAAACTACTCCTCGAGCGCACCCATCGCCGTGGTGTTGAAACCACCGTCTACGTAGAGGATTTCACCGCTGATACCGGAGGCTAGATCTGAGCAGAGGAAAGTACCAGCATTACCGACCTCTTCAATAGTTACGTTACGACGCAGTGGCGTCTGAGCTTCGTTAGCGCCGAGCATTTTACGGAAGTTCTTAATGCCTGATGCCGCAAGGGTACGAATAGGGCCGGCTGAAACAGCATTGACGCGAATACCCTCAGGTCCAAGACTGCTGGCTAAATAGCGTACACTGGCCTCTAGGCTGGCTTTGGCAACGCCCATGACGTTGTAGTTAGGCATGGTGCGTACGGAGCCCAAATAGGTGAGCGTCAGCAAGCTACCGTTGCGGCCCTGCATCATCTCACGACCTGCTTTGGCTAGCGCGATAAAGCTGTAGGAACTAATGTCGTGGGCAATTTTAAAGCCTTCACGGGTGGTAGCAGATGTGAAGTCACCATCAAGCTGATCACTTGGAGCAAAGCCTACTGAGTGGACAATACAATCCAAGCCGTCCCATTTTTTGCTTAGTTCAGTAAAAACATTGGCAATGTCCTCGTCGTTTGCAACATCGCATGGGAAGCATAAATCAGCGTTGGAGCCCCATTGTTCGGCAAAACCTTCAACGCGACCTTTTAGTTTGTCGTTTTGATAGGTGAAAGCTAACTCTGCGCCTTCACGGTGCATAGCTTCAGCAATACCCGAGGCGATAGACAGCTTGCTGGCTACTCCAACGATAAGAACGCGTTTACCTTTCATAAAACCCATAGTGTTTCCCCTGTGTAAATCAATTTGGCAATTCATTGCCTGTTTGTGACATAAAGGCTGCTGCTAACAACTGCCGTGTATAGTCATGTTGAGGTGCACGAAAAATCGGTTCGGCGTCACCCTGTTCAACGACCACGCCGCGATGCATCACAATCAACTTGTGGCTGATTGCTTTTACTACGGCTAAGTCATGGCTAATAAATAAGTAGCTTAGATTGTATTTGAGTTGTAGCCCTCGGAGCAAATCTACCACCTGACGCTGGACTGTTCGATCTAGGGCAGAAGTGGGTTCATCCAATAAAATAAGCTTAGGTTTAAGCACCAAAGCGCGCGCAATGGCAATGCGCTGTCGCTGTCCGCCAGAAAACTCATGGGGATAGCGATGTCTTGCTTCGGGGTCCAGTCCTACATCGATAAGGGCATTGATAATTATTTGCTCTTGTTCCGCTGCAGTGCCTATCTTGTGTATACGTAAGCCTTCACCAATAATTTCTGAGACGCTCATTCTTGGACTCAGGCTACCAAAAGGGTCTTGAAAAACCACTTGAAATTCGCGCCTTAAAGGCCGCAGAGCGCTTTGATTCATTTTGTCCAGCGCATGACCGGCGAAACAAATGCTGCCTTGGCTGCTAATCAGGCGCAAAATAGCCAGTCCTAGAGTTGATTTGCCGGAGCCGCTTTCGCCAACGATACCTAGTGTTTGACCCTCTTTTAAATCAATATTAATACCGTTAACGGCTTTTACGTAATCGCGGGTGCGCTGCAAAAGACCCTGTTTAATCGGAAACCAAACTTTTAAATCGTTAACGGTTAATAGGCTGTCGCCGATGGCAGTGGCTGCAGGATGGCCACTGGGTTCGGCAGCCAGTAATTCTTGGGTGTAGGGGTGCTGTGGCTTCTCAAACAGCGTTTGGCAATCGTTGTATTCAACCGAGTAGCCATCTTTAAGCACGCAGACCTGATCCGCAGTGCGGCGCACCAGATTTAAATCATGGCTGATCAGTAAAATAGCCATGCCCATTTTATGTTGTAAATCTTTGAGCAGCTCTAACACAGCCTGTTGTACCGTTACATCCAGCGCTGTGGTGGGTTCATCTGCTATTAATAACTCGGGTTCATTAGCCAGCGCCATGGCGATCATCACACGTTGGCGTTGCCCGCCAGAGAGCTCATGTGGATAGGAGACCAGTCGCTTCTGCGGTTCGGGAATTTGTACCAACTCAAGCAGCTCAAGTGTACGGGCAGTAGCGGCTTTTTCATCCAAGCCTTTATGCACTAACAACACCTCATTGATTTGCTTTTCAATGCTGTGCAGGGGGTTAAGTGAGCTCATGGGCTCTTGGAAAATCATCGAGATTTTATTACCACGCAACGCACGCATTTGTTGCTCGCTGGCTTGCAGTAATTCTTGTGATTCATAGAGGATCTGTCCGTGGGGGTGCCGGGCAATCGACTGAGGTAGCAGGCGTAAAATTGCATGTGAGGTGACGGATTTGCCAGAGCCACTTTCACCGACCAATGCCAGAGTTTG
>LFTS01000137.1 GCA_001513435.1 Gammaproteobacteria bacterium DTU040 | reverse complement strand
CATGACTATCCAGTAACAACTCTGGCACTTGCCCGTGCACGATTCGATAGGCCAAGCCTTCCGCAATCGCGGTTTTACCCACACCTGCATCACCGACCAAGAGCGGGTTATTTTTCCGGCGACGGGCAAGAATTTGCGCTACGCGCTCCACTTCATGCTCGCGCCCAATTAATGGGTCGATACGTCCCTGCTTAACCAAAGCATTTAAGTCTTGCGAATACGCGAGCAAGGGATCCTGTCCCTGCCCTTCTTCGGCAAACTCTTCAGCTGATTTTGTTTGGGTTAAGTCTTTGTCCTGCGAACCACCATGAGACAGATAGCTCACCACATCCAAACGATTGATATTGTGTTTACGCAGTACATACACCGCATGGCTATCGGCCTCACTAAACACCGCAGCCAATACACTGCCACCGCCCACTTCTTGTTTACCTGAGCTTTGGCCATGGAAAACTGCACGCTGCAATACGCGCTGAAAGCCTAGCGTAGGCTGAGTTTCCACACCCTCAAGATGCTCCGCCAATAAAGGTGTAGTGCTGTTAACGAACTCTGTCAGCTCATTACGAATACTTTCGAGCTCTGCGTCGCAGCCGCGTAACACATCCGCCGCTTCTTTATTATCCAGCAACGCCAACAGTAGGTGCTCTACCGTCATATACTCATGACGCTTATTGCGTGCATCCCTAAAGGCAAGATTAAGGGTGACCTCAAGCTCCATACTTAACATGCTTCACCTCACTAAACTAAATCAAACGGCAATCTAGACGACATATCCAATCTCTAGTTGCTCTCGGGCTTCACTTCACACTGCAAAGGATGCTCACATTCTCTGGCATATTGACCCACTTGCATGGCTTTGGTTTCAGCCACGTCACGGGTAAACACTCCGCAAACGGCTTGACCCTGCCGATGCACAGCCAACATTGTTTGCATAGCCCGCTCACGACCCATAGCAAAAAAGTCTTCCAACACCTCCACCACAAAATCCATCGGAGTGTAATCATCATTGAGCATGATCACTTGATACATAGGTGGAACCTGCAGCTCAGGCTCAGCGTGCTGGATTAAAATCTGGCTGTCTAAATCTTCTGAAAACCTTGTTGCTTCTACATTCTTACTCATAGTTTCTCGCGCACTTAACCTTAAAATACAGGACAACTCTAACATTTTAGGGAGCTTATAGTTGATCTAAGTCCAGTACCCGTCACTTTAGGCTTGACTCAACCACCAAGCTTTATATAACTATCATCTATTCAATACGAAACAGTAATTAAGTTGGGATTAAAAGCCGCTTTTCAACCTACAACAACATATAAAGCCGCTAAAAACCAAGCAAGTCTTAATTTCACTATGACAGCACAGAACACATATTCTCTTTTAAGGGCTGCAATTCAGAGTTTACACAGGAGTATTGACATGCATATAGGCACTGTTAAGTGGTTTAACAACAGTAAGGGCTACGGTTTCGTCATTGCTGACAATGACACAGAAGAACTCTTTGCCCACTACTCAACTATCCAGATGGATGGCTACAAGTCCTTAAAGGCTGGGCAGCCAGTGCGTTTTGAGCTCAAGCAGGGACCCAAAGGAATGAATGCAGTCAACATTCGCCCTATCCGTTAAGCCTTTATAAGTTAGCACTCACCAAACGACAGGGACGTTTTGTGCGGCACTCAGCTAGAAGGTAATCTGTGCCGCCTATCGCACGCTGTTTGATTTCTTCCTTTCCTCAGGCCCTCCATGTCTGACCGACCTAAACCTCAGCGTTTCCTTCAGTAACGTTCATGCGTGCTACTAAAGTCAAGGTGCGCCAGTTCACATAATCTGCTATAAATGCGCGAAACTGGTGCGACAAAAATACGCACCCGCACCTCTGTTAAGCATGCAAGGAGCATTTAGCCAGTCTATGCAGCAACTCCATCTGGACGTAAGTACCCTAAAAATAAAAAAACTACCTCTGAGTATCGCCACCCTGCTGTTGTGTAACCTTGCGTTAGCCCAATCCTCTTTTGCAGCGCCATTAGCCGACACTCAGCATGCTAAAACACTTGAGCAGGCACAATCCTACTTACAAACCAATCAAGGCCAAGCGGCTTACGATATTTTATTGCCGCTTGAAGATGAGCTAGCCGGTGTTCACGCCTATGATGTGC
>LFTS01000184.1 GCA_001513435.1 Gammaproteobacteria bacterium DTU040 | reverse complement strand
TGATACGCCTGAATCAGTTTTTGCTGCGCCGGCAGTTGGCTTAATTGACTATCTAAAGGCGCTAAGCCATAAAAGCGGGATTCGCCTAGCAGTACTGCGCGACAGTCGGCAACCTGCTGTGTGCCATAGGCCAAGGTAAAAGCGTGCTCATACTCAACCCATGTTTGTGGTGTACGCGAGAGTTGAAATTCCAGCAATGCGGCAAGGCACAAGTAATGCTGCCGACGGGATTTAGTAAAGGTGCTGCTGTTAAAGTCCAGCGTCCAGCGCACCCAGTCCAAAGCAATTTGATGCGCGCCAGCTGCCAAAGCGAGCATGGCTTTGAGCTCACCAATACGCAGGCTGCTCCAAGGGTCATCAGCGGTAACCGCCAAGCCTAATAATTCAGCCAGTAATAGATCATCACTAAGGTTGTCTTCTTCGATAGTCTCGATTAAACCTAGATAATCCTCCGCCTGTGCTGCTGTGCTAGGAAGTTGGCAAATCAAATCACGCCAATCATTGCCAAGGTTATTATTGGCGTAGAACAGATCCTCGACGGGATAGATTTCTGACATACCAGGCACGAGTATGCGGCAGGCATCAACGCCCAAGTGCTGGTAGTCGGCAATGTAGATGCTGAAATCTTGCTGCTCGATAAGCTGCACCAGATGCTCGAAGGTGGTTTGTGTATCGCCTTGGAAATCCCATGCGCAGTATTCAAAGTCTGTGGTTTTACGCAGCGAGTCCCAGCCAAATAAGCCGCTTGAATCGGTAAAGTGAGTTTCAAGGTTAGTTGGATCGGCAACTTCATTATTGGCAAAGCTGGGTGCAGGGAAAACATCCAGCTGGTGTAAATTACGACCCTGCAGCAGTTCGGTAACTGTGCGTTCCAGTGCAATGGCAAAGTTTGGATGCGCACCAAAAGAGGCAAAGCAGCCGCCATTTTGCGGATTAAATAACAGCACGCACACCACCGGAAACACACCACCTAAGGAAGCATCGAGCGCTAAAGTAGGGAAGCCTTGCTCAGCCAAATAGCCAAGTGCCGCATGGCTGTTAGGGTGCTGAGCCAATATATCAGCAGGTATGTGCGGCAGACTTAAAGCCTCGGTTAACACGCGCTGTTTGACGTAACGTTCACAAATTTCTGACAGGGCTTGGGAGCGTGCTTCGTAACGGCTGTTGCCTGCAGACATACCGTTGGAGACATAGAGGTTGCCAATAATATTAACCGGAATAAACACCTGCTCTAGGTCGTTCTGGCGGACAAAGGGTAGGGCGCAGATACCGCGCTCTTCGTTGGCGGATTGCAGATCAATCAGTTGGCTGGCCGCCAGTGGCGCCTCTTGCTGATAAAAATCCAACATGTACTCGTCGAGTAAACCTTCAGGCAAACTGTCGTCTTCTGTGAGTGCAAACCAACGCTCGTTGGGGTAATGCACAAATTCACTATGGGCAATGTGCTCACCCAAATAGAAATCCGCAAAGAAATAGTTGCAGGATAAGCGTTCAAAAAACTCACCTAAGGCAGAGGCCAGAGCAGCTTCTTTGCTGGTGCCTTTGCCGTTGGTAAAACACTGCGGGCAATCACGATCNNGCAATGTGCACGGACCATACGTGTGGCGCAGGATTAAGCCAAGAAACCTCTTGGATAGTAAAACCAAGTTGTGTGAGTTGTTGTTGAAAACGAGCAATACTGTGCTCTAAAGCGGCATCTTTGCCAGGAATTAGGGTTGCGCTAGACATAAAATCCAACTGCCAATGCAGGCTGTTTAAAGAAGGTTCTGCTGTGTTTGAGCAGTGGATATGAAAACGCACAACCGGCAGCGATTAATCTGCAGGTTGTGCGTTAAGCGGTATTACAGCTTGTGCCAGTACATCAGCACATCAAGCATACGGTTACTGAAGGCCCATTCGTTGTCGTACCAAGACAGTACTTTAACCAGTTGGCCTTGAACGCGGGTTTGCGTGATATCGGCAACGCTAGACACTGGGTAGCCGTTGAAATCACACGAGACCAATGGTTGCTGATTGCACTCGAACACGCCAGCGGGATATTGCTTAGCGCCTTCTAGTAAAGCGGCGTTTACGCTATCAACATCGACGGGACGTTCTGCAATAAAGCTCAGGTCAACCAAGGATACGTTCATGGTTGGTACTCGAACGGCTAAACCATCAAGACGGCCTGCTAGCTCAGGAATAACCAAGGCAATGGTTTTGGCTGCTCCGGTGCTGGTTGGGATAATGGAATGTGCCGCAGCGCGAGCGCGATAAGGATCGCTGTGGTTTTTATCAAGCAAGTTTTGATCGTTAGTGTAAGCGTGCACTGTGGTCATCAGACCTTGCTCAATACCAAAGGAATCGTGCAGGATTTT
>LFTS01000234.1 GCA_001513435.1 Gammaproteobacteria bacterium DTU040 | reverse complement strand
CAAAGCATTGGCAGTTTCTGCTGCGATCCTGTTTGTCATGGGCTCCATACCAGGCATGCCGCATGTGTCATTTTTAGGCTTGGCCGCTTTAGCCGGTGCGGGTGCCTACATGATTTGGCGCAAGCAGAAAAATAAGGATTTGGCTGTAGTGGAGCAAGAGCAGCGCGAGGCCGATCAGTTGCCAGCCGCGGTTTCACCTGAACACCGTGAGTTGGGTTGGGATGATGTAACGCCCGTGGATATGGTGGGCTTGGAGGTAGGGTATCGCCTCATTCCTTTGGTGGATCGTAACCAGGGTGGCCAGCTGCTAGCACGTATTAAAGGTGTGCGTAAAAAACTGTCGCAAGACTTAGGCTTTTTGATGCCTTCAGTGCATATCCGTGACAACTTAGATCTAGCTCCTAACGCATACCGCTTGACCCTGATGGGTGTGACTGTCGCTGAGGCAGAAGTCTATCCGGACCGCGATCTAGCCATCAACCCGGGGCAGGTATTTGGTACTGTCAACGGTGTTGCCACTACGGATCCTGCATTTGGCTTGGAAGCAGTGTGGATTGAAGCGAATCAGCGCGATCAGGCGCAATCCTTAGGCTATACAGTGGTAGACGCCAGTACAGTGGTGGCGACCCATTTAAACCAGATTCTTAACAAGCATGCGCACGAGCTTATTGGTCACGAAGAAGTGCAGCAATTGATGCAGGTGCTGGCTAAGAGTTCGCCTAAGCTGGCTGAAGAGCTGGTTCCGGGCATTATTTCCCTATCGACACTATTGAAAATTTTGCAGACCTTGCTGCAGGAGCAGGTACCGGTGCGCGATATTCGTACCATTGCTGAAGCCATCGCTAATGCTGCAGGTAAGAGTCAAGATCCCGCCGCCATGGTGGCTGCTGTGCGCGTCGCTTTATCGCGTGCAATAGTGCAAAGCATTGTGGGGCTTGACTCTGAGATGCCAGTTATCACCCTTGAGCCAAAGTTGGAACAGATATTGCTTAATAGTTTACAGCAGGCTGGTCAGGGTTCAGAGAACGGTATTTTGTTAGAACCTGGTATGGCTGAAAAATTACAACACTCTCTAGTTGAGGCGGCGCAGAGACAAGAAATGTTAGGACAGCCAGTGATTTTACTGGTCGCAGGACAAATAAGAGCCATGATGTCACGTTTTGCTCGAATGACTGTTCCTAACATGCATGTGCTGGCTTACCAAGAGATACCAGATAATAAGCAGGTCACCATTGTGGCGACCGTGGGACAAGGATAAGAGGGCGGACTTATGGCTATGCAAGTCAAACGTTTTTTTGCCGCTGATATGCGTCAGGCGATGAATCGAGTAAAAGAAGAGCTGGGTGCAGATGCTTCCATTTTGTCGACGCGCAAAGTAGCGGGAGGCATTGAGCTGACTGCCGCCCTTGATTATAACCTACAATCACTTCCAGCTCGGGCTAATCCAGCCCTAGAGGCAGAGCTGCGCAAGACCAAAGAGCATATTATGCAGGCGCAAGCATCGATGAGCTTGCGTGAAGAGGTTGCCGGCACAAAGCGCGATCGTCAACTATTCGATAAGGTAATGGCGCACTCTACAGCGATTCACCAGCCTGCTGTAGCTCAGTACTCGTCAGCCAGCCAGCCTTCAGTCGATCAGCAAGAGCTTGCACAGATGCGTTCTGAGTTGCTGGGCTTGCGTGAGCTGCTAGAAATGCAACTGGGTACAATTGCTTGGGGTTCAGTGCAGCATCAGCAACCCAAACAAGCAGAGTTGTGGAAGCGTCTACAGAAAATGGGTTTGCCGGCCGAGCTGGTTGGCAACCTGATGCAAAAAGTGGCGAGTGAAACCGATCAGCGCCAAGCATGGCGCATGGTGTTGGCGCATTTAGCCCATGAACTGGATACCCCAGCTAAGGATCCTTTGCAGCACGGTGGTGTCATTGCATTGGTCGGTCCTGCGGGAATGGGTAAGACCACTACACTGGCGAAACTGGCGGCGCGTTATGTGCTTGAGCATGGTGCGCAAAATGTCGCTATCGTCAGCATGGACAGTTTCCGTATTGGCGCACAAGAACAGCTGAAAACTTTAGGTCGCATCTTAAATGTATCAGTAAGCCATGTAGAAGTGGGTCAATCCCTTGAGCAGGCACTGCATCCTTTGCAGAAAAAGCGTCTGGTTTTGATTGATACAGCAGGTTTGCCAGCACAAGATCCCATGTTGGCTATGCAGCTAGATAGTTTGGCAGCTCGAGGTGTTCAGGCGAAAAATTACTTGGTGTTGGCCGCAACCAGTCAAGCACAAGTGCTTAAAGCAGCGTGGCACGCTTACAAGCGCTGTGGTTTAGCAGGCTGCATTATAACGAAGTTGGATGAAGCCGTAAGTATGGGGGAGGCTCTTGGCATGGCTATTTGCCATAACCTTGCAGTAGCTTATACTACTGATGGCCCTAGGATTCCTGATGATATTCAGGCTTCGCGTAGCCATCAGTTAGTGAGTCGAGCTGTACGCATGCAAAACCCAGACGATCCGGGTGAGCAAGAAATGGCTGCAATGTATGCAACTTCTTATCAAGCAGCGGCTAGACAGGTCGGCTAAGCGGCACTAACTGAGATACAAGGTATTAAATAAATGACAAACAAACATTCTGTTCAAGTAGTGGCGGTTACTGGCGGCAAAGGTGGGGTGGGTAAAACCAACGTTTCGGTTAATCTATCCTTAGCTCTGGCTGAT
>LFTS01000130.1:654-1143 GCA_001513435.1 Gammaproteobacteria bacterium DTU040 | reverse complement strand
TATTCGTGAATCAGTATTGGGTGCGGGCGCACGCGAAGTTTATTTAATTGAAGAGCCTATGGCCGCTGCTATTGGTGCTGGACTGCCGGTTGAAGAAGCACGTGGTTCTATGGTCGTGGATATTGGTGGCGGTACTACAGAAATTGCCCTGATTTCGCTCAATGGCGTGGTTTATGCTGAATCAGTACGTGTGGGGGGCGACCGTTTTGATGAAGCGATTATTACCTACGTACGCCGCAACTACGGCAGTCTGATTGGTGAGTCAACCGCAGAAGAAATCAAGCAAAGAATTGGTACAGCTTTTCCTTCAGGTGAGTTGCTAGAGTTTGATGTGCGTGGACGTAACTTGGCGGAAGGAGTGCCGCGCAGTTTTACACTGAACTCTAATGAAGTGCTTGAAGCGCTACAAGAGTCACTGAGTCAAATTGTGCAGGCGGTAAAAAGTGCGTTAGAGCAGTCACCGCCTGAGTTGGCTTCTGACATTGCTGA
>LFTS01000130.1:0-643 GCA_001513435.1 Gammaproteobacteria bacterium DTU040 | reverse complement strand
GAAGATCCGAAAACCTGTGTGGCGGTAGGTGGTGGTCGCGCCTTAGCCATGATGGAGCAGCATTCTATGGATTTGTTGTCGGTAGAATAATAAAGGCAAGGTCAGTCCTATTGGTTAGAGTTAATTTTAACGCCGGATAAATAGCTAAAGGAATTTAACATCAAACCGATCTTTTCAAAGGGCACTTCGCTGAACACGCGGTTTATCGCGGTGGCGTTTCTGTCTGTCTTATTGATGGTTATTGATGCGAACTTTTCAACACTCAAACCAATCCGCAGTTCTGCTGGATTGGTTTTAACGCCTCTGTACTGGGTTGCTGAATTACCTGTACGTGCATTTGATAACCTGATCCAGGTCTTTACTAGCCGCACTGAAATCCTTGCTGAGAATGAAAAGCTGCGTGCCGAAACGCTGCTGATCAAACGACGTCTCCAAAAACTGGCTTTGTTAACTGAGCAAAATCTGCGCCTGCGTGAGCTGCTCAACTCATCGGCTTTATTTGAAGAGCAAGTATTAGCGGCCGAGTTGCTGGGAGTGGATCCTAGCCCGCAAACTCATAGAATTGTGATTGATAAAGGCAGTCAGCACGGGGTTTATCTAGGGCAGCCTGTGCTTGATGCGCGCGGAGTGGTGGGGCAGGTGG
>LFTS01000183.1:14949-18833 GCA_001513435.1 Gammaproteobacteria bacterium DTU040 | reverse complement strand
ACATGTCGCGCTTTTCAGAAGAGTTGGTGATGTGGGCTTCAGCGCAGTTTCGTTTTATTGACTTGCCAGATCGCTTTTGCACCGGCAGCTCGATTATGCCGCAGAAGAAAAACCCTGATGTGCCTGAGTTAATTCGTGGCAAAACGGGTCGCGTATTTGGTGCGCTGGTGGGTCTGTTAACCCTGATGAAAGGTCAGCCGCTGGCTTACAACAAAGACAACCAAGAAGACAAAGAACCGTTGTTTGATGCGGCGGATACGCTGCGCGACAGTTTGCGTGCTTTTGCCGATATGGTGCCCGCGATCAAACCTAAGCGCGAGTTTATGAGAGAAGCCGCGTTGCGTGGTTTCTCCACCGCGACAGACTTGGCCGACTATTTGGTGGGTAAGGGTCTGCCTTTTCGTGATTGCCATGAAATTGTTGGTTTGGCCGTGCGTTATGGTGTGGAGCAGGAAAAAGATTTAGCAGAAATGAGTCTAGAAGAGCTGCGCCAGTTTAGTGAACAGATTACTGAAGATGTGTTTGCGGTGCTGACGTTGGAAGGTTCAGTGAATGCACGCGACCATATTGGTGGTACGGCACCGGCGCAGGTGCGCAAGGCTGTAGTGCGTGGGCGTGAGCTGATAGCGGCACGCTATAGCAATCGTTAAGTCCAGAAAAACAGATACAGAGGCACATGAATGACAGATAAACCTAGAGATTCACGTTACCAGGTATCGGCAGATCGCGAGTCGGCGGTGCGTCGCGTCCGCTATGTGGAAACCAACCGTGGTGATGCAGACGAGTGCACTCTATGTCAGCTTGATGAGGGGACGATTGGTGCAGCTGAAGTGCTTGAAGAAGAGCTGACGGAAAGTGAAGAAGCACAGTTTGTTCGTCAGCAATTGTTTGAGGTGATTGAAAATCAATTGCGCGACAATGATCCGCCTTTCGTGCAATCTGTACTGAATAAACTTGTACTAGTTGGGATAGGGCGTGAGGAAGCTGTAGAAATGATGGCGTACATCTTGTCCTTGGAAATACAAAAGACTCTGAGCCAGGACAGTGGTTTTGATCTGCAGAACTACGAAAAAATGTTGCGGGCGCTACCTGACTTGCCCGATGATGAAGATGTATAAAACCGTAGCATTAAGCCACGGTACTGAATTTATTTCGCCACTTAGGAGGCATTATGTCTTGGACTGATGAATTATTCGCTGAGCTGGAAGTGCTGAGCCTATACCCTTTAGAAAGCGCCCAAGAGGGCATCAAGGTTCGCAGCAGCGCCGATCCCATTAAAGTGGCGGCGGTTGAGCGTTTGTTTGACAAAGGCTTGGTGGACCAAAAAGATGGCGGTTATTTGACCTCGCTGGGTTTGGAAGCAGTACGCAACCTCAGCACACTTAAAACAATTCTGACCACTCCCTAGTTAGTAGTTATCGGGTATGCCAAGTTACGCAATGTTACTTGGCGTATTCTCGACTTAAATCCATTCCAGATACCCTCATATTTTAAATAAACATGGCAGAAATTCGTCCCAATATAGATGAAGGCATTGACCGCAAGGATTTAACGCGTTTACAGCAGCGTTTCCTGATGGTTAACAACAAGCGTATCGAGCGTGCTAATTGTACGCTGTCGAGCCGACAACAGTTGGTGCTGCGTCTACTGCCATTATTGCTGCATACCAACCATCCGCTACTACCGGGTTATGTCTCAGGAACAACGCCGGCTGGGTTTACTACCTATGAGCCTAAGCCTGAACTGGTGCAGGAAGCGCAGGGTTTGGCACGCTCTTTTGTCTATCGTCCCGCCCGAGGTTATAACCAAAATCAGCTTTATAGCCTGTTTTTAATGGGCAGTTCAGGCTCGATTGGTTATGTAGAACAAAGTGATATGGATTTCTGGCTTTGTTATGACCCCACGCTGGATCCGCAGTCCGTGGCTGAGCTACGCCGTAAATGCGATGACTTGCAAGTCTGGGCGGCCAGTATGGGCGCTGAAATACATATTTTTTTGATTGATCCACAGCAGTTTGCCTCGGGTGAAAAAGAAGGACAGTTAACCTCGGATGACTGTGGTACCACGCAGCATTATTTATTGTTGGATGAGTTTTATCGCACCGCTGTTTGGTTAGCCGGACGTACGCCTATTTGGTGGTATGTGCCTGTGTATGAAGAACATAGGTATGCAGAGTATTGCAAAATATTGCTCGATAAACGCTTTGTGCGTGAGCATGAGGTGGTGGACCTGGGTCACTTGGCGCGTATTCCGGCTGGTGAGTTTGTCAGTGCTGGTATGTGGCAACTCTATAAGGGTATTGAGGCGCCCTATAAATCGTTACTAAAGCTGCTGTTGATTGAAGTGTACGCCTCTGAGTACCCAACCGTTGACTGCATTAGCCTGCAATTCAAGCAAGCTATTTATCAAGACACTATTAATTTTGATGAGCTTGATGCCTATGTGATGCTTTATCGTCGTTTAGCCAAGTATTTAACAGAGCGTGGTGAAAACGAGCGTTTGGAATTAATGCGTCGCTGTTTTTATCTGAAAGTAGAAGAAAAACTCACCCAAGGGCTTACTCGCCGAAATAAAAGCTGGCAGCGCACCCTGTTGGAGAAGCTTACCCAACAGTGGCAGTGGTCAGAAAAAGAGCTGCAGCACTTGGATGGCCGCGATCAATGGAAAACTATGGAGGTACAGGTTGAGCGGCGGCTCTTAGTGTCAGAGTTGATGTACAGCTACCGTTTTTTAAGTCAGTTAGCGCAACGGCTGCAAGTGGTCAGTGCGATTAATGCGCGGGATTTGGCCATATTGGGACGACGCCTGTATGCAGCGTTTGAGCGTAAGGCCGATAAGGTCGAGTTTATTAATCCGGGTATTGCGCCCAACTTAGCCGAAGATACACTCACGCTGGTTGAGTGCTTTGCCGATGACAGGTCAGAGCATTACTGGGCTTTGTATCCCGGGAGCGTGACCCAGCAAAACTGGCGCTACCATACCCCGCTTAAGCGTATGCGCGAGCTGATGGCTTTGTTGGTATGGGCGCACTTTAACGCTGTGGTGGATGCCGGCACGCGTATTAGTGTGCTGACGAGCACCAGCGATCTGCGTGAGCGTGAACTGTATGGGATTTTCCAAAGTTTACGGCAAAACTTTGCTTTGCCCCTGCGCAAGGTTTCAGAAACTGAGCTGTTGAGCCAGTCCTATCCCGTACGAGTACTGTTGTTGGTAAACGTGGGTGTCGATCCACTGCCTTTGCTCAGTCAGCACAATGTGCACATTGCTACCGAGCAAACCAACGTGTTGGATTTTTCTGGGCGACGCGAAAATTTGGTACTGACCTTGGATCATATCGTTATCAATAACTGGAACGAAATGCTGGTGCGGCGCTTTAGCGGTGAAAGTGCTTTGCTGGATTGCTTGGCGGCACTGCTCAATGAGTATGCCAAAACCACAGTGATACCTGATGTGCAGGTGGAGTGTTTCTGCCGTAATCGTGCGCGGGCCATTTCCCAGCGGGTTAGCGATGTGGTTATTCAGGCTTTTATGCATGCACGTAATTACCCGAGCAGTCGTTACTTGTTGCAGGTGCAGGATTACTTCCAGATTTTAGAGCTTAAAGACGGGGTTGCCAGCCAGCATACAATGCCTAGTCTGGCAAGCCTTGAAACTTATTTGGGGCGTAACCAAGCAGAGTGCCTGCCTTGGCAAATTGATGAATACAGTCTGCAGGGGCATGCCTTAAAGTATATTTTGCCTTTAGCGCAGCCGCATAAGGTGCAGGTGTATTACCGTATCCAGGGTGAAGAAGCAGAAATCTATGTGCTCGACGAGCGCAACAGTCTGTTTAAGCAGCGCCTAGCATTTACCACTGAACAAGCCTTGTTGATGCCCCTGCAACG
>LFTS01000183.1:0-14920 GCA_001513435.1 Gammaproteobacteria bacterium DTU040 | reverse complement strand
GACGGTACCTACGCTGTGCAGCGTGTTGAGCCAGCACAACCTGCCTTGTTGGGTCAGGATACGTTTTACTCGGTACAGGCCATTATCAGCAGTGCTGGCGCGGTGACGCTCTACTGTAATCACCAAGAGTTTACCGAGCTTGAATATGGCGACAAGCTGTACGAAAAAGTTGCAGGTACTATTTTGGCGATGCGTCGCTCAGCCGAGCCTTATCCGTGTTATATCACGGATCTGGATTTGTCCAGACGCTTGCCCGCCGAAGAGTTGCAAACCGTACGCTTTTTAAAGAAAAAAGCCGAGCTGGAGCGGCGACTTAATACAGCGATGCAAACCTTTGTCTAAACGGGTTATCCACTGTTTATAGTGGTGGAAAATCGAGCGCAGCCTCTGCTTGTTCAGCAAAGATTTTGTTGAGCATGGCGTCTAAATATAGCTGCTCTGTAGCGCAATACCAGCGTTGCTCAGTGTGCAGGTAATCAAAATGAAATCCACCGCTGCGTGCGGCTAACCACAGTTGTTTAAGGGGTTCTTGACGGCTGAAAATCAGCTGGCTGCCATTGGTGAAAATAATGGTTAATATGCCGCCTTGGTTTTCTATATCTAAATCGAGTTCGGACTCATCAAACAAATCTTCTAGCTGCTCTTGTAACGTATCAATCAGATCATGAAATTGGCTTGAATTTAGGGACATTGGCTTTTCCTCGGGCAGGCTCTGAATGGTACAAAGCTGCTAAACTAAAAATTAGTCAAGAACTTGCGGTGTGGGTATACTCGCAACAATTTATCGCAACAGTATAGGATGTTCCAGATGAAACGCCTTGCGCTTTCTTTTATTAGCTTGATTGCAATTTGCGCCGTGCTCAGTGGTTGTGGACAAAAAGGGCCACTGTATGATCCTGAAGACGAAAAAGCAGCCCATGAACATCGCCGCGATCGTTATGAGTTATAGGATATTAATGTGAGTCAATTTGAGTATCGTGACGGTCTGCTATACGCCGAAGATGTAGCCTTGACCGAAGTGGCCAAGAAGTTTGGCACGCCTACTTATGTGTATTCCCGCGCTCATTTAGAGCAGCAATACAACAGCTACGCCGATGCCCTAGATGGTATGCCGCATTTGGTATGTTTTGCCGTAAAAGCCAACTCTAATTTAGCGGTTTTGAACGTGTTGGCACGACTAGGTGCTGGTTTTGATATTGTTTCTGGTGGCGAGTTAGAGCGTGTGCTGGCTGCTGGTGGGCAAGCCAATAAGATAGTGTTTTCAGGTGTAGGTAAAACTCGAGCAGAGATGCATCGTGCGCTACAGGTGGGAATTCATTGCTTTAATCTGGAGTCATTGGACGAGCTTGAGCGACTGCAAGAAGTCGCCGCAGAGTTGGGCGTGCAGGCGCCAGTCTCGGTACGCGTCAACCCCGATGTTGATGCGGGTACGCACCCCTATATTTCTACGGGTCTTAAAGACAATAAGTTTGGGATTGCCATCAATGAAGCTGAGGCGGTTTATCAGCGCGCGGCACAGTTGCCGAACATTACCATTTTGGGTGTGGATTGCCATATTGGCTCACAACTAACCAGTCTTGAGCCCTTTTTAGATGCACTTGAGCGCGTGCTTATCTTGGTTGATCGCCTGGCTGAATTAGGCATTAACATTGAGCACCTCGACTTGGGCGGCGGCTTGGGTGTGCGTTATCGTGATGAAGAACCACCCTGTGCCGGTGACTACATTGCTCAAGTTAGACAGCGCTTGGCAGGTCGTAAGCTAACCCTTATTTTTGAGCCCGGTCGTTATATCGCGGCCAATGCCGGTGTCTTGCTCACGCAGGTAGAGTATTTAAAACATAGCGCTGACAAAGACTTTGCCATTGTTGATGCGGCGATGAATGATTTGATTCGCCCTGCCTTGTATGAAGCTTGGATGGATATCAAGCCCGTGGTGCCGCGTGAAGGCACGCCACGCCACTATGATGTGGTGGGGCCGGTATGTGAAACAGGTGATTTTCTGGGTAAAGACCGCCCGCTTTGTCTGCAAGAAGGCGATTTGCTAGCGGTGTGCTCGGCTGGTGCGTATGGTTTTGTGATGGCCTCGAATTACAACAGTCGCGGCCGTGCTGCTGAGGTGATGGTCGATGGTGAGCAAATGCAGGTTGTGCGTCAGCGTGAAACCATCGCTGAGCTCTATGCCAATGAGAGTTTGCTACCGGAGTAAATATGTTACTACGCTTTAGCAAAATGCATTGTCTGGGCGATGATTTGATGCTGGTTGAGCTACTCAGTCAGCATGCGTTTGTGCATCCGCATCAAGTACAGCAGTGGTCATCGCGCGCACGTGGCGTAGGCTTTAAGCGTTTAGTGCTGATCGAAGTGCCGCGGCAACCGGAGGTGGATTTTAGCTGCCGCGTATATGCACAAGACGGCACGGAACTAGATTGCTCCTTTGTCGACCTATGCTGTGTGACTCGTTTGCTAATGGAAAAAAAGCTTACTACACAGCCTGAGCTTAGATTCGATACCCGCACCGGACAGCAAAACACATGCTTATCAATTGATGGTTGGGTGAGCGTCGAATACCCGCTACAAAACTTTACCCAATTAGAATTTGCACAGAGTTGGCAGGTTGAACTGGGTGAAAACTACCAAGATACCAATCTAGCAGCAGCGCTATCTGTTAAGCAGCAGGACGGGCAGCACAATAAGCTGCGTCTTGAATTAGTAAAGGATGAGCTCAGCCTTAGCCTGTGTTTTGAACAGCAAAAAGTAGAGTTGCGCGGCTTGGCTACGCGTACTTTTGAAGGACAGATTAGGATATGACTGATACCCAAGGTGAAGTGAAAATACTGGACGATGCGCTAGTGGCTGATTATCTGCGCCGGCATCCGAATTTTTTTCTAGCACAGGATGATCTGCTGGCAGATTTAAAAATACCCCATGCGCGCGGTACATCGGTGTCGCTGGTTGAACGGCAAATGGCTGTTTTGCGTCAACGTGGCTTGGACATGCGTAGTCGCTTAACGCAGTTGCTCGAAGTGGCCAGAGATAATGATCGTCTATTCCAGCTAACCCGTGATCTGACCTTACAGCTATTAGAAGCGGACAGCTTAGAGGCGCTGGTTGCCGCGCTGGAAGACAGCCTCAAGCAAAAGTTTAAAGTTGAGTTTGTTGGTTTAGTCTTTTTTGCGCAGGAGCCTTTAGCTGTGGGTCGCACAGAGAACTTGGCTGATGCGCAAAAGAAAATCTCGGGTTTATTGGTGGGCACACCTGTGTGTGGTGCGCTGCGTGAGTCTGAGCTGCAGTTTTTATTTGGTGAGCAACAGGCGCAAAGTATCCAGTCGGCTGCAGTTATCAGTATTGCCCATAAAGAAAAGCTAGGGGTTTTAGCGTTAGGCAGTGAAAACCCGCAACAGTACAGCAACGCGGTAGATACTTTATTTTTAGACTACATTGCTCAGGTTGTCGCGCGCTTATTACCAACGTTGCTAGCGTCCACCAAGAATTAACATGCAAGTGCAGGTAGAGCAGTTTCTTAATGCACTAATAGCGCAGCGTCAGTTATCTGCCCACACCCACAGCGCTTATCAAAGCGATCTCAACCAGCTACTTGCATGGTTACAGCAACAAGCAATTACCGATTGGCAACACCTTGAACCTATGCATGTGCGCGCATGGATGGCTGAACTGTATCGTAGTGGGCATGCGGTGCGCAGCATCACGCGTAAACTTTCGGCATTGCGCCGTTTTTATCAGTATTTAATTGTAGAAGGCATGGCGAAAAACAATCCAGCGCAAGGGATTCGTCCGCCGCGTGGTGAAAAGCGTCTGCCCAAAACTTTAGATGTAGACCGAGTCGATCAGTTTCTTGAGCAACTGCCGCAGCAAACGCCACTCGATAAGCGTGATCGGGCTATCTTGGAATTGTTATATTCCTCGGGTTTGCGTTTAGCTGAGCTGGTGGGGCTGGATTTGCCTGATTTGGACCTAGAGCAGGGCTTGGTGCGCGTGTTAGGTAAGGGTAATAAAGAACGTATCCTGCCTGTAGGCCGGCAAGCACGAGTAGCTTTGCAGAATTGGCTGGATGTGCGTGAACAGTTAACTAAGGATGCGGCAGCGGTTTTTGTCGGCGCGCGCGGACAGCGTATTAACCCCTCGGTGGTGCGCGAGCAAATTAGGCGCGCCGGTAACTTAGAGCTCGGGCAGCATGTGCATCCGCATATGCTGCGCCACTCTTTTGCCAGTCATGTTTTAGAATCTTCACAGGATTTGCGTGCGGTGCAGGAAATGCTTGGACATGCCAATATCAGTACCACGCAGATCTATACGCACTTGAATTTTCAACATCTAGCCCAGGTTTATGATCAAGCTCATCCGCGTGCTAAGCGTAAAAAATAACCCGCAGCAGCGACTGACTGAATGTACTGAATGCACTGAATGCACACATCACACTGTTGCATAACGGTTTTTATAGCTGGTGCGCAGCGCGCAACTTTTCTGGAGTGCGCTAATCATTAATCGCTTGATAGTGTAAGATAGCAGCATCTTTAACAGAGCTTGTATACCCGCATCTATGAATATACTCATTGTAGGCCCCAGCTGGGTCGGCGATATGGTAATGGCGCAGACATTGCTTATGTGTTTGAAGCAGTGTCATTCAGATTGCACTATTGATGTGCTAGCCCCAGAGTGGAGCCGGCCTATTCTTGAGCGTATGCCTGAGGTTCGCCAAGCGTTGAGTTTTCCGCTGGGGCATGGCGTATTAGACCTGCGCACTCGTCGGCGCATTGGTCGGCAACTGAAGGGGCAATATCAGCAAGCTATTGTGCTACCTAACTCTTTTAAGTCTGCTCTAACACCGTTTTTTGCGGATATTCCTGTGCGCACAGGCTGGAAGGGTGAAATGCGCTATGGATTGCTCAACGATCTGCGTACGCTGGATAAACAGCGTTACCCGCTAATGATTGAGCGGTTTATGGCCTTGGGCTATGACAAAAATACGGAGTTGCTCAAGCCTTATCCACGCCCGCATCTGGACGTTATTGCAGAGAATCGAGATGCAGCGTTACAAGCATTTAAGTTAACCACCGAGCAGCCCGTTTTGGCGCTCTGCCCAGGTGCTGAGTTTGGTGAAGCCAAACGCTGGCCGGCAGAACACTATGCTCAGGTTGCCGAGCACTATATTCGTCAAGGTTGGCAGGTGTGGATTTTTGGTTCTAAAAAAGATCATCCAGTAGGCGAGGAAATTCGAGCCCTACTTATTCCAGGTTTACGTGAAGAAGTGGCTAACTTAGCTGGAGAAACCTCTTTAGCTCAGGCTATCGATCTTATGTCCTGTGCGGGCGCCGTAGTGAGCAACGATTCCGGTTTAATGCATGTTGCAGCCGCGTTAAATTTACCTTTGGTGGCAGTCTATGGCTCGACCTCGCCCGATTTCACTCCGCCGCTTGCTGAACAGGTGGCGATAGTGCGCACGGGAATTGAATGCAGCCCCTGCTTTGACCGCACCTGCAGATACGGTCATTACAACTGTCTGCGACAGTTACCGCCATCGATGGTTATTGATGCGTTAGCCCAGCTGGTAGGTGTTCCTGTTACATTGCAGGAGTTAGACGGCTAGTGCGCGTGCTCTTAATTAAAACCTCCTCCATGGGTGATGTGATTCATAGCCTGCCTGCGCTGACTGACGCGCAACAAGCCATCCCGGGAATTCGCTTTGACTGGGTGGTAGAAGAAGGCTTCACCGATATTCCGGCGTGGCATCCTGCGGTAGACAGAGTTATTCCAGTGGCGATTAGACGCTGGCGTAAAAACCTTTGGCGTACTTGGCGCAGTGGCGAGTATCGCGCTTTTAAACAAACACTTAAGCAAGCGCAGTACGATTTAGTGCTGGATGCACAGGGTTTGAGTAAAAGTGCTTGGCTGACGCGCGGCTCGTCAGTACCCGTTGCTGGATTGGACCGCGCCAGTGCGCGAGAACCTTTGGCCAGCCTGTTCTACGACCGCCGCTATGCAGTCAACCCGCAATTGCACGCCGTTGAGCGTGTACGTTTGCTGTTTGCTCAAGCGTTGGGTTATCCCATGCCCGAAACGATTGGTGATTACGGTTTAGACCGCCAACAAATCGCACGGCAGTGTGCGGATGTGCCGAGCGAGCCTTATTTAATGCTGTTGCACGGTACAACTTGGCCGAGCAAACATTGGCCAGAAAATCACTGGCGCACTTTGGCGCAGCACTATAATGCGCAAGGGCTAATGATTTTATTACCGTGGGGAAATGCTGCCGAACAACAGCGGGCTGAACGCATTGCCGCTGATTTGCCCAGGGTGCAGGTGTTGCCAAAACTGAGCATCGCGCAAGTAGCGAGTTATTTAGCCGGTGCCAAAGCCTGTGTGGCCGTGGATACAGGGCTGGGACATTTAACCGCCGCCTTGGCTACGCCCTGTGTGTCTTTATATGGCCCAACCCGGCCTGAGCGCGTAGGGGCTTATGGTGAAAATCAAATTCATCTGTGTGCGACTGGCCCTTATGCGGGCAAGGGCGACAAAGAGCAGCCCTGTTTTGATGGGCTAGGTCCAGAGCAGGTAATCCAAGCATTGGCGCATTTAGAAAACACAGAAGACTGTTAAGTTATGCAATTAGCTTTTGTTTTATACAAATATTTCCCTTTCGGTGGTTTGCAGCGTGATTTTTTACGCATCGCCCTTGAGTGCCAAAAACGTGGCCATAGCATTCGGGTGTATACGCTGAGCTGGCAGGGCGAAATTCCAGAGGGTTTTGATGTGCGCGTAGCGTCCATTAACAGCCTGTTTAACCATCATAAATACGCTAAATTCCAACGCTGGTGGCAAGCCGATAATGCGCATAACCCAGTCGACCGTGTGGTGGGCTTTAACAAAATGCCTGGGTTAGATGTGTATTACGCAGCCGATGCCTGCTATGAAGATAAAGCTCAAAATCAACGCAATCCCCTGTACCGGATGTGGGGGCGTTACCAGCATTTTTATAATTACGAAAAAGCAGTATTTGAGCCGAGTGCGCAGACGCAGATTTTGATGATCTCAGCGCAGCAGCAGCCTTTGTTTGTCAAACATTATCAAACCCCTGCAGAGCGCTTTCACTTATTGCCGCCGGGTATTAGCCGCGATCGCCAAGCTCCGCCTAATGCAGCCGACATTCGCCGCGGCTTTCGCCAAGAATTCAAACTGGCTGATGATGATTTGTTGGTGCTGCAAATAGGCTCAGGCTTTAAAACCAAAGGGCTGGACCGTAGCTTAAAAGCCATGGCCAGCTTGCCGGAGGCCATCAAAAAGCGTACCCGACTGATTGTGATTGGGCAGGATGATCCCAAGCCGTTTTTGGTGCAAATACAAACTCTAGGTATTGCTAAGCACGTCAGTATTTTAAAGGGCCGTGATGATATTCCACGTTTTCTATTAGGTGCCGATATGCTCATACATCCAGCCTATAATGAAAATACCGGTACCGTGCTGTTAGAGGCGCTAGTGTCTGGCTTGCCGGTGTTAGTGACGGATATCTGCGGTTATGCTTATTACATAAAAGAGGCCGACTGCGGTCAGGTGTTGAGTAGTCCTTTCGCGCAGAAAAAACTTAATCAAACGTTGGTGCAGATGCTGGAAAACTCCGAGCAGCGCAAAGTCTGGGCGCAAAATGGGTTAAACTACGCGCAAAATGCCGATCTGTACTCCATGCCAGAGCGTGCCGCGGATGTGATTTTAAATGTAGCAGCGCAACCATTGCGCGATTGAATGCCTAGCAATAGGTTACTTTCAGTAAATAACAAGGTAGCGTCCCTAATGAAACCCTTTTTAGCCGAACCCTTTGCCAGCCTATGGGCACAGCAAGACATATTTGCTGCCGCTGAAGCCTTGCAGGGCCAGGTGTATCGCGAGTTAGAAGGGCGACGTACTCTGCGTACCGAAGTGGGCGGACACGGCTATTTTGTCAAAATTCATCGCGGTGTAGGCTGGGGTGAGATTTTTAAAAACCTGCTCACTGCTAAGCTGCCGGTGCTCGGTGCGCGTAACGAATGGTTAGCTATCGAGCGCCTCAAACAGGTTGGCGTCGACACCATGACCGCGGTGGCCTTTGCCGAGCGTGGTAGCAATCCAGCCAAACAGCATTCCTTTATTATCACCGAAGAATTAGCACCGACCATTAGCCTAGAAGACTACTGCATGGATTGGCCACACAATCCGCCTTTGCCAGCCATCAAACACGCACTGATTAAGCGCGTTGCTACCATGCTCGGCACCATGCATCGCGCCGGGGTGAATCATCGCGATTGTTATATCTGCCACTTTCTTTTACACACGGATAAGCCCATGCAGGGGGATGACTTCAAGTTGTCCTTGATTGATTTGCATCGGGCGCAAACACGTAACGCGACGCCGCAGCGTTGGCGTAACAAAGATCTAGCGGCCCTGTATTTCTCCGCCTTGGATATAGGCTTAACCCAGCGCGATAAGCTACGTTTTTTAAAGAGCTATTTTGTCCAACCCTTGCGCCAAGTCTTGCAGGATGAGGCGCAGTTGTTGAGCTGGCTTGAGGTCAAAGCAGACCAGCTCTATGAGCGCAAGCAGCGCTACGGGGATGCGCTCTGATGTCTGATTGGTATTTGCATTCTGACTATCAACATCTAAGAGAAGAGTTTGGCAGCTTGGAGGCGGTGTTTAATCTGCAAGGCGAGCGTGTCACCCACGACCACATTTCTGAGGTTATACGCGTCAGTCGCGCGGCAGTGGTGTTTTATGTTAAGCGCTACCGTCGCGCCATTAGCTGGCGCAAGTACTTACCGCGCCAACGCATACAGGCTGAGTGGGAAAATTTAGAGTATTTTGCTAGCTGGGGCATTCCCACCGCACAGGTTATCGCCCATGGTTTGCAGCGCCGCGCCGGTGCATTTGTGCGCGGGGCGATGATTACTAAAGAAATTCCTAATACGACGGACTTGGCTGCTTTGGCTCATGACGGCAGCCCGTTATTGCAGGATAATCACTGGGTGCACAGCGTTAGCCAGCAAGTTGCAGGTTTTACCCGTGCAATGCACCAACAGGGTTTTGTACATAATGATTTAAAGTGGCGCAATATATTGGTCGATGAAGCTGGCGCAGCCTATTTAATTGACTGCCCAACCGGTGGTTTTTGGTGGGGACCCTTTCTGCACTATCGAATTATCAAAGATCTAGCCTGCTTAGATAAAGTGGGTAAATATCATCTGAGTCGTAGCCAGCGTCTGCGCTTTTATTTGCAGTATAGTCAGCAGCAACGTCTTACCCCTACGGATAAAAAACGTATCGCTAAGATTATTAGTTTTTTTGCCGGGCGTGAATAAAGCGGTTTGGTTGTTTACAGGGCTAGGCGCAGGTCGCACAGAAGGCGTAACCCCACTATAATGCACGACTCTAAAAAGAGGATATGTCTTGCAGGATTATACAGACCCTAATCTTGAGCCATTACTAGCCGAGCATCAGCTAAATGATTTTGCGGCACTGTGGGCGCTGCAACTTGAAGCCGTAGATGTGCCCAACACTGAACGTGGCGGCTGGAGCAGCGTGGCGCGATTACAGCTCGGGGATCAGGGTTTGTATCTTAAGCGACAAATCAATCATCTGCCCCGCAGCTTTCGCCACCCCCTAGGCGAGCCAACCTTTGCGCGTGAGTTTCGCACCATACAACAGTATCAACGCTTGGGTATTCCCGCCTTAAAAGCAGCTTACTTTGCACAGCGCAAGGTTGGGAGCGAGCAGCGTGCCATTCTGATTACCTATGCGTTAGATGATTGGCAGGATCTGGATGATTGGTTTGAGCAGTGGCCAGAGCTGAGCCCGGCGGAACAAAAAGGCATTATCCACGCCTGCGCGCACTTAGCGAAAACCCTGCACGCTGCGGGACAGATGCACGGCTGTTTTTACCCCAAGCATATTTTCCTGCAACGCACAGACGCGTATAACTTTACCGCACAGTTGATTGATTTAGAGAAAACTCGCCCTCTGTTGTTAGGGCAGCGCGATCGTATTAAAGATCTTGAAACGCTGGTGCGCCGTTCACAGCGTGTATGGGGCGCAGAGCAGTGGCGTGATTTCTTGCGCGCCTATTTAGACGATGGCCCCGCGGTTGAAAACTGGCTGAAGCGTTTACAGGCACGGCGCAAAGATAAGGAAAATCGCGCATGAATAGCTCGCTTTTACAGGGAAGAAGCCCCAGCTTGCCCCTAACTTTGGGGCTGCATACCGGCGATAAGCTGGTTATTACTCAGTGGTTGCGCGTATTGCCAGGGCAACGCTATGTCGGTCGGGGGACTTGGCAAGGGCGCAATGTATTAGCCAAGCTGTTTATTGGCACAAAAGCACAGCGGCACTTTCAGCGAGAATTGACCGGTGTGCAAAGTTTGGCGCAGCAGCAGCTAGACACACCCCAGCTACTGGCCAGCGATTTTGACGCCGCTTTTGGTGGCTGGATTTTATTTGATTATTTAGCAGACGCGCAAAACCTTGAACAGCAATGGCAGCAACACGCCGCTGAACCCATGCTCAGCACCGCGCAAGAAAAAGTCTTAGGCCAAGCTCTCACCAGTATTGCACGCATGCATGCACAAGGGTTGTGGCAAAAAGACATTCATTTAGATAACTTTTTAGTCCAAAGCGAGCAGCTGTATATCATTGATGGCGGCGCTATTGCTCAGCAAACGCTGGGGCAGCCGATTAACCAAGAAGCGGCACTAAAGAATTTGGCGGTGTTTTTCGCGCAATTGCCACGTGCACTCGAAACCCATGTGCATGACCTATTAACCCATTACATGCAAATCAACGCCACTCACGAGCTGCCGTTGCAAGAGTTACACAGCAAAATTCAACAGGTACGTGACTGGCGCGTTAATGACTATCTTAAAAAAACTGCACGTGATTGCAGTCTGTTTAGCGTGCGTAAGAACAGCCATGGCATTATCGCTGTTCAGCGCAGTTATGTGGCAGAAACTGAGCCGTTGCTGGCTAATCCAGATCAGTTTATCGAACAAGGGCATATCTATAAAACAGGCGGTGCAGCAACAGTTGCACGGGTAGAGCAGGGTAATAAAAGCTGGATTATCAAGCGCTATAACATTAAAAGTTTTTCGCATTGGTTAAAACGCTGCTGGCGGCCAACCCGTGCGTGGCATAGCTGGCAAGCAGCGCATCGTTTACAGCAGTTGGAAATCCCAGTGGCTAACACCATTGCCGTCAAAGAGCAGCGTACACTGGGTTTGCGCCGAACAGCGTGGCTAATTACCGAATATTGTGGTGAACAAGACTTGATTGCTCGCTTTCAGCCCTATATTGATAATGCCCAAGTGCCTGAAGCAGATTTAACGGCGTTGCAATTGTTGCTCAATAGTATGATTCGCGAAAAAATCAGTCACGGAGATCTAAAAGGACATAACATTCTCTGGCATAATGATCGCTGTTTATTAATAGACCTAGACGCGGTGCGAGCGCACAGCAGCCCGCGCAGCTTTGTACGTGCATTCAGTCGCGATCGTGCACGCTTATTACGCAACTGGCCGCAAGAAAGCCCGTTGTATAAATTATTAGATCAGCACTTACCACAGCTGCTTGACAACTGAATTGAAGACTAAGAGGCAAAAAAGACCCATGGCACTGACTATTCTTGGCCTATCTGGCGCACTTAGCCATGACCCATCGGCAGCGTTATACATTGATGGAAAACTTATTGCTGCTGTTGAGGAAGAGCGTTTAGTACGCGACAAGCACGCAAAAAACCGCATGCCCTACGAATCTGCTAAGTTTTGCTTAGAGCAAGCCGGAATCACGCCAGACGATGTGGATGTGGTCGCCATCCCTTTTGCACCTATCAGCATTTTTGAAAAAGCCCGTTGGCATTACGCCAAGCGCTACTGGTACGCGCCGGATCGTGCTTTAGATGCTATTTTAATGGGCAATCGCCGCTACCAGCGTTATTACAAAAAAATCCAATGGTGCCTGCAGCAACTAGGTTTTGACTTAAAAAAAGTCACCATTAAACCTGTTGAGCACCATCTGGCTCACGCAGCCAGTGCTTATTTGTGCTCAGGTATCAAAGAAAAAACCGCCATCATGGGTATTGATGGTAAAGGTGAGTACGCCACCACTTTTTTTGGTTATGGCGAAAACGGCAAAATCCATAAAATTAAAGAGTTCTACGATCCAGACTCATTGGGCGGTCTTTACGGCGCTTTGACCGAGTTTCTCGGTTTTGAAATGCTTGATGGCGAGTTCAAAGTGATGGGCATGGCGCCTTATGGCGATCCGAGCCTTTATGATCTAAGCCGCTTAGCGAAGTTTGAAAACGGCGAGCTCGTTGTTAATACGGACTACGTTAACGTGGTGGGCGTGCGTCGCTATAAGGAAAAGGGCAAGGGTTATTACTTCTCGCCTAAGCTGATTGAATGGCTTGGGCCCAAGCGCGAAGGTGATATCGCTGACGAACCTTACATTCACTATGCTGCCAGCGTACAGGCACTGTTTGAAAAGTTATCGTTAGAGATGATGGAATATTATCTAGGCGATATTTTGAAAGAAACAGGGCGTATTGCCTTTGCAGGTGGCAGTGCACTGAACGTAAAACTCAATCAAAAAATTATTGCTCGCGATGATGTAAAAGAGCTGTTCGTACAGCCGGCCGCAGGCGATGCGGGTACAGCTGTGGGCGCAGCGGCTTACGTTTCGCAGCAGCGTGGCGTGCCAGTGGAGAAGATGGAACATGTTTACCTTGGCCCCTCCTACACCAATGAAGAGGTGATTGCTGCCTGCGCCAAACATCCGGGGCAGCCCCAGTGGCAAAAGATTGATAACGTGCCTGAGCATATTGCTAAAATTATGGTGGAAGGCAATCCAGTGGCTTGGTTTCAAGGTCGTATGGAGTTTGGGCCGCGTGCCTTAGGTGGACGTTCGATTATTGGCTGTCCAAGCGTTCCTAATGTGGCTGATCGGATTAACGCACAAATTAAGTTCCGTGAGCGCTGGCGTCCATTCTGCCCGTCGATGCTGGATACTGTGGCACCGAAAATGCTCAAGGTGGATCACTCATCGCCTTTTATGACCTTCACCTTTGAAGTCAGTGATGAGTGGAAAGAACGCGTGCCAGAAGTGGTCCACGAAGATGGCACGTCGCGTGCGCAAGTACTCGAACGCCAATACAACCCGCGCTGGTATGACCTGATGGTCGAGTTAGAAAAGCTCACTGGTAATGGGGTTTCGCTCAATACCTCACTCAACCGCCGCGGCGAAGCCATGGTCTGCTCACCCAAAGATGCGTTGGATATGTTCTTTGGCTCGGACCTGCAGTATTTGATTATGGAAGATATTTTGGTGGTTAAAAGTTCGTCAGATGAAGACAGCTAGCTCTCACTGATCACAGAAAGATATAGCGAAAGATTGCGGTTTTGTCTCTAGGCGCTTAAGTATTGAATTGTGCTTGATTTTTGATAAGTCTACAAAAGCACTTTGATATAACTGGTTGTGAATAGTATGAAGTTATTGCTGCTGGTTATTAAAAGGCAAACGGTTATTTTAGATAGCCTGTATGACGCAATTGCAGAGAATGCTGATTGTGATATCCGTAGATTGTCTAGTGATGAACAATCAGATTTGGAAAAATACTTTAAAAAAAATATTAAAACGACAGAATATGATCGAATTATTCTTTTTCTAAGATTTAAAAAAGAATCTCAACAAATATCTTTTATTAGAACTATTCCTAATCTGGTTATTCTTGAGCATGACGCCTGCCAAAATTATATTTCAGGTCGCTATGAAGGAGCATTTTCAAAATATTATCGTCAGCTTCCTTGGGTACGCGTTCTTGTGTCAGGCGCAGTGATTGCTCGACGTTTACAAGAAGAAGGAGTGGATGCTGTATTTGTTCCTAAAGGTTACGATCAAAAAATTTTAAAAAATCTTAATAACTCACGAAATGTTGAGTTAGGATTTATAGGTAGTTTAGGAAGTGATGCATACTCAAAGCGTAGAGCATTCTTAAAGCAAGTAGCTAAAGTAGAAAACATTAGTATTCAACGTACAGCTCCAGGATACGAATATTTACAGGCATTAAATAACATTCGTTTTTTTGTGAGTGCTGATATCGGCATAGATGAATATATGATTAAAAACTTTGAAGCTATGGCTTGTGGTTGTGTCCTTTTTGCCTTTAATCAAGGGGAGGAGGCAAATAATGCATTGGGGTTTAAAGATATGGAAAACATAGTGCTATACAACTCTATAGAAGATTTTTTATTTAAGTTATCTATTTTACGTAAAGACTCAGAGTTAGCCGATTGTATCGCCCGTAATGGTCAGAAACTGGCTGAACAACGTTATAGTTTTTCAGCAATAGGTCAGCAAATTATTCATGCGATAGAGCCTGATTTGAATCCCCCTTTACCGCGTACATCTCGGAAATTTTTTTTGTTAAGGCTGTTAACTCAATTGTTTTCTTAAATTACACATTATTTTTAAGATTTTTAGTTTGTCAAAATTTATTTTTACATTAGAGATTTAAGTGAATCTGATGAGCACTACAGAAAATTATAGAATGTTAAGTAAGCCTTTAATTAGTATTGTTATCCCGACATATAACTATGCTGAAAAATTACCACGAGCTATAAAGTCGGTTTTAAAGCAATTGAATGAGCAGCATGAGCTGATTGTTATTGATGATGGTTCTACTGATCATACAAGAGAATTACTTTCTAATTTTCAGCAAGAGCATAATTCTTTGCGAGTGATTTATAAAGAGAATGGCGGCGCTGCTTCAGCGCGAAATTTAGGGATACGTGAAACCCGCGCTGAATACTTAATATTTTTAGATGCTGATGATGAGCTTGACGATTGTGCTCTACACTATATTGAACGTCATATACAAGAGTACCCTTTAACA
>LFTS01000224.1 GCA_001513435.1 Gammaproteobacteria bacterium DTU040 | reverse complement strand
TCTCAAAGGCTCGCATATAGTCAATCAATGCTTCTACGGCAGCCATAGGGACTGCGTTATAAATCGAAGCACGCATGCCACCAACTGAGCGGTGACCCTGCAGATTAAGCAATGCTCGCTCTTGCGCACCGGCTAAAAATGCTTGCTCCAAACGTGCATCCGCCAAACGAAACGGGATATTCATCCACGAACGGGCGCTTTTACTGATTGGGTTAGTATAAAAATCGCTCTTATCAATGTACTCATAAAGCAGGCGTTGCTTCTCAAAGTTAAGCTTGGCCATACCTTCAACACCGCCCTGCTCTTTAAGCCACTTAAATACCAAACCGGATAAGTACCATGAGAACGTAGGTGGCGTGTTGTACATCGAACCGTTGTCCGCTGCTACTTTATAATCAAGCATAGTTGGGCAGCTAGCACGCGCCTTACCCAGCAAGTCTTCGCGCACAATGGCGACGACCAAACCGCTAGGACCGATATTTTTCTGTGCACCCGCGTAGATCATGCCAAAACGACTTACATCAATTGGTCGAGATAAAATGTCGGAAGACATATCCGCTACTAGGGGTACGTCTCCTGATTCAGGAATCCAGTCAAACTGCAGACCACCGATAGTTTCATTGGTGGTGTAGTGCACATAGGCAGCTTGCTTATTCAGCTGCCATTCGTTTTGTCCAGGAATAGAAAAATAGTCATATTTTTTAGCAGAAGCAGCCACATTGATATTTCCATAACGTCGAGCCTCATCAATGCTTTTGCGCGACCAAATGCCGGTATCGATGTAATCAGCACTGCTGCTTTCCGGCAAAAAATTCAGTGGGATTTGTGCAAATTGTTGACTGGCACCGCCCTGCATAAACAGCACTTTGTAGTGTTCAGGGATGCTCAGTAAATCGCGCAGATCTTGCTCTGCCTGATTCGCGACTCCCACAAACTCATCACTGCGATGGCTCATTTCCATGATGGAAACGCCTTTACTCTGCCAATCTAACAGTTCTTTTTGTGCCTGCTGTAGCACTGCCTCAGGAAGTGCCGCAGGGCCTGCGCAAAAGTTATAGGCTCTTTTAGTCATGGAGTTTTACTCTTGATTGGTTGCAGATTCTGTTGAGTCCTGCGCGGCATCGGTATCAGCGTCCGCCTCAGTCTCATCCAGTGGTAAGTCATCAGTATCAGAAGGCTCTTGTACCCGTTCAATGCCCACCAAGTGTTCATCTTTGGACAAACGAATAAGAGTAACGCCTTGGGTGTTGCGCGACTGACTGGAAATCTCATCAACACGGGTACGTACTAGGGTGCCCTGGTCAGAAATCAACATGATTTCCTCTCCGTCGTGCACCTGCACCGCTCCGACCAATGCGCCGTTACGCTCATTTTGCACCTGTGCGATAACACCCTGCCCGCCACGTCCACGCAGTGGGAACTCGCTAAGCGAGGTGCGCTTGCCATAGCCTTTTTCTGAAGCTGTCAGGATGTAAGCTTCTTGCTCAGGAATTAGCATGGAGATTAAGCGTTGCCCTTCTGGTAAACGCATACCGCGCACACCACGAGCCGTACGACCCATTTGGCGAACTTTGCTTTCTTTGAAACGAATCACTTTGCCGCCGTCAGAGAACAGCATGACATGCTTGGAGCCATCAGTAATAGCTGCAGCAATCAGGGTATCTCCCTCATCTAAGCGCAAGGCAATCAGACCTGAGGTACGCGGGCGACGGAACTGAATGAGTGGTGTTTTCTTGACTGTACCTTTGGCGGTCGCCATAAAGATGTAGGCACCGTCGGCTTCGTCATACTCCAGCTCATCCGTGCTGTCATCTTCATCCTGCTCAACTGCAGTATCAGCGACCTCGATAACCTCATCGTCATCATTGTCGTCTTCACCGGCTTGTGCATTAAGTGCTTCTAGGTCAATTTCCAGCATCGCGGTAATGCGCTCGCCTTCTTCCAATGGGAGCAAGTTGACCAGTGGACGACCACGTGAGGTGCGTGACGCTTCCGGGATTTCAAAGGTGCGCAACCAGTACACTTTACCTTTACTGGAGAACAGCAGTAGCGTGGCATGGCTGTTAGCTACCAATAGATGTTCGATATAGTCTTCTTCTTTAACGCCTGTGGCTGACTTGCCACGACCACCGCGACGTTGCGCTTGATACACCTCAAGCGGCTGACTCTTGGCATAACCACCGTGCGAGATAGTCACTACACGTTCTTCTTCAGGAATCAGGTCAGCAATGGTCAAATCAACCTGTGATGCGCAGATTTCCGTACGACGCTCATCGCCATAATCACGCTTAATCTGTTGCAGCTCTTCACAAATCACTTCAAGTAAACGCTCTTCACTACCCAAAATGGCCAGCAGCTCGCCTATTTGTTGCAGAATCTCCTGGTATTCGGTGAGCAGCTTTTCATGCTCCAGCCCTGTTAGGCGGTGCAAGCGTAATTCTAGAATGGCTTGCGCCTGTTCTGGCGATAGGTAATACAGCCCTTCACGCAAACCATACTGTTCAGCGAGTCCATCTGGACGGCATGATTCTGCGCCAGCGCGCTCAACCATTTCCTCTACAGAACCCGATGCCCAGCCCACTGCCAATAAGCGCTCTTTAGCTTCTGCTGGCGTAGGCGATTTTTTGATTAGCTCAATAACTGGGTCAATATTGGATAATGCAACAGCTTGGCCTTCTAAAATATGGCCTCGCTCACGTGCTTTACGCAGTTCAAATACGGTACGGCGGGTCACCACTTCGCGGCGGTGACGCACAAACACTTCAAGCAGATCCTTAAGGTTCAGCAAACGCGGCTGGCCATCGACCAGTGCGACAGTGTTAATACCAAACACCGTTTGCATCTGGGTTTGCGCATAGAGGTTATTCAGCACTACCTCTGGCACTTCACCACGACGCAGCTCAATGACAACGCGCATACCGTCTTTATCAGACTCATCACGTAACTCACTGATACCTTCGATTTTCTTTTCTTTAACTAACTCAGCGATTTTTTCAATCAGCCTAGCTTTGTTGACCTGATAGGGCAGCTCATTAATAACAATTTGCTGACGAGCGCCTGCTTTATCAATGTCTTCAACCTCAGTGCGCGCACGAATATGAACACGGCCACGACCGGTGCGGTAGGCTTCGATAATACCGGCGCGACCATTAATAATCGCCGCCGTTGGAAAGTCTGGTCCGGGAATGAACTGCATCAAATCATCAACGCTAATCTCGGGGTTCTCAATCAGCGCCAAGCAGCCATTAATGACTTCAGTGAGGTTGTGGGGTGGAATATTGGTGGCCATACCAACCGCAATACCGGAAGAACCATTGATCAGCAAGTTGGGAACTTTTGTCGGCATAACCGCTGGGATTTGCTCAGTACCGTCATAGTTAGGTACCCAATCAACGGTTTCTTTATCTAGGTCTGCTAGCAGTTCGTGCGCTAGCTTAGCCATACGCACTTCGGTATAACGCATTGCTGCGGCGCTATCACCATCAACCGAACCAAAGTTACCCTGACCATCAACCAACATGTAGCGCAATGAAAACGGCTGCGCCATCCGTACAATGGTGTCGTATACAGCGCTATCACCGTGTGGGTGATATTTACCGATAACATCGCCCACCACACGGGCAGATTTTTTATAGGGCTTGTTCCAGTCATTACCCAGTTCTTTCATTGCAAACAGAACGCGACGGTGCACGGGTTTTAAACCGTCACGCGCATCGGGTAGTGCACGACCTACGATTACGCTCATTGCATAGTCGAGGTAGGATTGACGCATCTCATCTTCGATGCTGATCGGCAAAATTTCTTTGGCTATGTCACCCATGGAAGCATGGTTCCTTATTGATTAGTGATGCAATTTAACTGGCGAAGTATAGCACATTTAGCTTTAGTGGCGCCTAGGGCGCATTGCAGTTGTGTGTCCTAGGTTTTAGCATCTTTAAAATCAGGCATTATCACCGACAACTCAGTGCAGCCCAGCATGGCTCATTAACTGTTGCATTTTCTCCAACGTAGGCTGTTCAACCACTCCGCGCTCGGTCACTATTACATCCACCAAGTGTGCCGGGGTCACATCAAACACTGGATTAAAAGCAGGCACGGGTGCAGCAATTTGCGTCCCCGCTACTTTAAACAGCTCATCGGCCGTGCGCTCTTCAATCACGATGTCGGCACCTGTTTGCAGCTGCATATCAATCGTTGAGCTGGGCGCGACCACCATAAAACGTACATCGTGGTAGCGGGCTAATACCGATAGCTGATACGTACCTATCTTGTTGGCCACATCGCCATTGGCCGTAATGCGATCCGCCCCCACAATCACCCACGTAATATCTCCTTCGCGCAATAAATGTGCAGCGGCTGAGTCAGCGTTCACCGTTAACGGAATTTTATCGCTGGCTAGCTCCCAAGCGGTTAAACGCGAGCCTTGCAACCAAGGGCGAGTTTCATCCACATGCACATGACCGACCAAACCTGCCAAGTACGCTGCGCGCACAACGCCTAGAGCTGTGCCGAAACCGCCGGTTGCCAAGGCCCCGGTATTGCAGTGGGTCAATACGTGCTGAGGCGCTTCGCAATGATGTCGAATAACCTCCATCCCCAGCTGCGCCATAATCAAATTGGCTTCACGATCGCTGTGATAAATTTCTAGCGCCGCCTGTTCCAGCAGAGGCAAGGGGGAGGTTTGGGCAGGAACTTTAGCTAAGACACTACGCATACGCTCAATAGCCCAAAATAAATTAACGGCTGTGGGTCTGGATGCAGCCAACTGTTGCAAATCCTCTTCCATGGCACTGCGCCAACTGTGCGGTTCATCCTGATAGCGCTGCCGCGCCGCCAATACCACAGCAAAAGCGGCAGCTATGCCAATAGCCGGCGCACCGCGTACCACCATATCGGTAATGGCCTGGGTCACTTGCACCGAGGTTTGGCACTCAATCCAGCTTTCACTTAAAGGCAGCACGCGTTGATCCAGCAGCCATAAAGCGCCCTCTTTCCATTCAAGCGCCTTAATACGTTCAGCGGCTATCAGTTGTTCACGCATCGTTTTCACCCGTAGAAAAATGCGGTGTAGTATAAAGGATGCGTGGCAAAAGTGCCTGTACCTCGCACAACATAATGACGTGTTTTAGAAGCCTCTGAATAACTACCTGCGTAGCTACCGCCGCGTTAAAAACGAACTCACAATCTTTAGATTGAACGTGCTTTAGCACGGCCCCAAAGGGGGAGCAAAGCGAATAAATGCTCATTTACCCAGTGTAAACTGCGCTTTTTCGTACGTTTTGACTCGCTAGCGCTCGCCCTTCGGGCCAGCCTTTGGCTGTTACTCCCACTGGTCGTTACGCCTTGTGTTAGCGTCCTCGATAACGTTATTCAGAGGCTCCTTTAGTCGGTATTACTGGCAAATCACTCTGTTCCTCGGCGAATAGCTGAAATTCTTAACCTGCCAGCTGCTCTCTTGCAGCTGCTTTGGCTATACTCTGCCACTTGAATATTCCAAGGGTTTTTTCTGCATGACATCACGAGCGCACCTAGACTTACTTATTCTACCCAGATGGCTGGTACCTGTTGAGCCTGCCGGTGTCGTGCTTAGCCATTACGCACTAGGTATTAGCGGCGATAAAATTAGCCTGATTGCACCTCGCGAACAAGCACTCAAACATCCTGCAACGCAGGTATTAGAGCTGCGAGAAAGCCTGCTTATACCGGGATTGGTTAATGCCCACGGCCATGCGGCCATGTCCTTGTTTAGGGGGCTGGCTGATGACCTGCCCTTGCATACTTGGTTGCAAGAACATATCTGGCCGGCTGAGTCCAAGTGGGTTAATGAGCATTTTGTTCAGGATGGCGCAGAACTGGCGATTGCCGAGCAACTGCTCAACGGCATTACCTGTTTTTCTGATATGTATTTTTATCCAGAAATCCTGTGTCAACAGGTGTACCACAGCGGTATTCGTGCGCAAATCAACATGCCCATTATAGACTTCCCAATGCCCGGTGCACGGGACACAGATGAGGCTATACGCCAGGGTTTAAGCTTGTTTGATGATTTTAAACACCACCCACGTATCCAGATTGGTTTTGGCCCGCACGCGCCCTACACAGCTAATGACGAGAATCTAAGTAAGGTACTCACCCTAGCTAATCAATTAGATATCCCAATACAAATGCATGTGCATGAATCTGCACATGAAGTACAGGAGAGTCTGGACAAATACGGACAGCGGCCATTAGCGCGTTTAGCTAAACTGGGTTTACTCGGCCCGCGTTTCCAAGCCGTGCATATGACGCAGGTAAATAACGAGGATATTGAGCTGCTCGTGCAAAACAACTGCAGCGTTATTCACTGCCCTGAATCGAACCTTAAGCTTGCCAGCGGTTTTTGCCCAGTTGAGCGCTTATGGCAGGCAGGTGTTAATGTCGCCATAGGCACAGATGGTGCTGCCAGTAACAACAACCTGAACCTGCTCGAGGAAACCCGGACCGCTGCTCTACTGGCTAAAGCTGTGGCCAACGACGCCAGCGCGCTCAATGCTCACCAAGCGTTGCGTATGGCAACCTTGAACGGCGCACGTGCCTTAGGCATGGAGGAGTTGGTTGGTAGTTTAGAAGTGGGCAAGCTGGCTGATTTGGTCAGTGTTAATCTGTCGGCTCTTGCAACGCAGCCTGTCTACGATCCGGTTTCACAACTTATTTATGCCGCCAGCAGCGAGCAGGTTGAGCATGTGTGGGTCGGTGGAAAACAGTTACTCGCTAACCGCCAGTTGTTACGCATGAATACGCAAGAGATAAAGCACAAAGCCATGTTCTGGCAAGAAAAGATATCTAAAACAAACAACTAGAGCTCTTTATTGAAGCAAAATATCGTTCAATAACTCTGCAAACAACCTTAAAGCCGCTGCACAGTGCAGCAAAAATCGGTCAAAGCTGGCATCATATGCAGCATTATTTTTAACCAAATTACAGGAATCTCCATGCCAAACGTCGATCAGTTGGAAGTTGCTAAATTCGAAGCCTTGGCTCATCGCTGGTGGGATCGCGAAAGCGAGTTTAAGCCCCTGCATGACATTAACCCACTGAGAGTTAACTGGATTGATTTGCGCGCACCACTGGCCGGCAAGCGCGTCTTGGACGTGGGTTGTGGCGGCGGCATCTTAAGTGAAGCCATGGCGCTGCGTGGCGCCAAAGTCACCGGCATTGATATGGGCGAAGCACCTTTAGCCGTTGCCCGTCTGCATCAGTTAGAAACTGGCGTTGAAGTGGATTACCGGCAAATTACTGCCGAGCAGCTGGCAAAAGAAATGCCAGAGCAGTTTGATGTGGTCACTTGCTTGGAAATGCTTGAGCACGTCCCCGACCCCGCCTCGATTATTCAGGCGTGTTATCACTTGGTGAAACCGGGTGGACAGGTGTTTTTCTCTACGATTAACCGCAACCCCAAGGCCTATTTGCTAGCCGTGGTGGGTGCTGAGTATGTGTTACGCATGCTGCCGCGCGGCACGCACGATTACAAGAAGTTTATCAAACCTTCTGAGCTAGGCGCTTGGAGCCGTGAAGCAGGTTTGCACACCCACGACATTATCGGTTTAACCTACAACCCGTTATCAAAACGTTACAAGCTAGAAAGCGATGTGGATGTGAACTATATGCTGCACTGCAGCAAGCCACTCTGATTCAACATGAACATACGGGCGGTTTTATTTGATCTCGACGGCACTCTTGTGGATAGCGCCCAAGACTTTATTGCCATCCTGCAGCAGATGCGGCATGAGCGCGGCATGCCGGCAATCGACGAGAGTTGTATTCGGCAACAGGCTTCCGCTGGTGCAGTCGCCATGGTTAGCACGGCACTGGAGTTAACAGCCAATGATGCTGAATTTAGCGCCTGCAAAGATGATTTCTTGCAGCGCTACCAAGATAACTGTACGCGCTATACACGTCCCTTTGCAGGTTTGCCCGAACTGCTTCGCCATCTGGACCAACAGCTTATTCCTTGGGGCGTAGCAACCAATAAGCCTGTGCAATTTGCTGAGCTTATTGTGCAGCAGCTAGGTTTGCTTGAACGCATGGCTGTGCTCGTTTGTCCCGAGCACGTAAACCAAGCCAAACCTGCACCTGATATGCTACTGCTGGCCTGCCAGAAACTTGACATTGAACCCAGTCAGGTTATCTACCTAGGCGATGATCAGCGCGACATCCAAGCGGCTAAGGCAGCCAACATGCCCAGTATTGCGGTCGGCTATGGCTATCACAAACACACCGACAACCCACAAAGCTGGGGGGCAGACCATTTTATTGCGCAATCAGAGCAACTTCTGACCGAATTAAAACCCTTATTATTTACCAATGAGAGAGTTGTAAATGTTTGATTACAAAGCGAAACCCGATCTGCTAAAAGGTCGCACTGTATTAGTAACAGGTGCTGGTCGCGGTATTGGCGCTGCCGCCGCAAAAAC
>LFTS01000009.1:2103-2402 GCA_001513435.1 Gammaproteobacteria bacterium DTU040 | reverse complement strand
AGCATCAGTCGTGACAGTCAGCTTGATGCGCAGGGCCGCATTAAAGGCAAACAAGGCGAGGTAGTGATAGGTCAAGGTGGCAGTAACAGATTAGAAGTCAAGCGCTACAATAGCCAAAAACAAAACACCGGCGTACGCAGCGTACAAACGCTTGAGGGTTCGGCCGCCTTGGTGCAAACAGGCCAACAAATCCAAGAAAAACACTGGACACTGAACCAACATGGCCAGCCACAACAACAAACCAGCCAGCGCAACCTTACCCAAGGCTTTTATGTAACCGCTACCGTACAAGGTGATTG
>LFTS01000009.1:0-2048 GCA_001513435.1 Gammaproteobacteria bacterium DTU040 | reverse complement strand
ACCAACACACGCATTTCTGGACGCTTAAATGAGTGGATCAGCGTCAGCAGTATTGACGCTCAACAAAACTCAAACAGTCGCGACGCACTCTCAAGAAGCAAAATATATAGCAGTAACAACAATGAATTACGCATCAAAGTTGAACTTTTAGATTAATAATGCTTAACGATATTGTGCTTTCTTGTAGTGCCTGAGCAGAAACACTACAAAAATATTTGACGAACGCTTTATGAAAGCGCATCATATGCCCGCTCCCGCTAGCCAGAGGCTTTTGCCTCCAAATCAGCCTGATGAATTGCCAAGTTGATTTGTGTTCATTCTTTCCACAAGAAAGCATGTCGAGGTTGCGACTGGAACGTTGTTGTCCTGAGGGACGTGGAAGCAAAAGCATATTGGGTAGTCTTTAACATGCTACTCAGCCTTCCCTCTTCAGCTCAACACTCTCCAGACAAAACCGGCAAGCAGCGGCGAGCTTACCCGCAATTTAACATCCAGCGATAGCAGGTTGTGGGGCAACCCAATACACTCTATGAAGGATTGACCATGTCATATCAGAACGAAATTAAGGCAATTGCCGCTGTTGTAGAAAAAGCTGGTAGCAGCTGGAAGGCGATTAACCCAGAGTTTGCCGCTCGTATGCGTTACCAGAACCGTTTTAAAACAGGTTTAGATATCGCCAAGTACACTGCAGCCATCATGCGCAAAGACATGGCTGAGTATGATGCTGACACCTCCAAGTACACCCAATCACTGGGTTGCTGGCACGGTTTTATTGGTCAGCAAAAGCTGATTGCCATCAAAAAACACTTAAAAACCACCAACAAGCGCTACCTCTACCTCTCCGGTTGGATGGTTGCTGCACTGCGCTCTGAGTTCGGCCCACTGCCTGACCAGTCCATGCACGAGAAAAACTCTGTTGCACACCTGATCGAAGAGCTCTACACCTTCTTACGTCAAGCCGACACCCGTGAACTCGACATGCTGTTCACCGCGCTAGACAAAGCACGTAAAGAAGGCGACAAAGCCGAAGAAGCTAAGATTCTAGACCAAATTGAAAACTTCGAAACGCACGTTGTGCCAATTATTGCAGACATCGATGCTGGTTTCGGTAACGAAGAAGCCACCTACTTGATGGCTAAGCAAATGATCGAAGCAGGTGCCTGTGCCCTGCAGATCGAAAACCAAGTTTCTGACGAGAAGCAGTGTGGTCACCAGGACGGTAAAGTAACTGTTCCGCACGCTGATTTCATCGCCAAAATTAACGCACTGCGTTATGCGTTCCTAGAGTTAGGTGTTGACGACGGCATTATCGTTGCTCGTACTGACTCCCTAGGTGCTGGCCTGACCAAGCAAATTGCTGTGACTAATGAGCCGGGCGACTTGGGCGATAAGTACAACAGCTTCCTAGATGGCGACTACATCAATGATGCTAGCGAAATCGAGAACGGCGACGTTGTTATCAAATCTAACGGTAAACTGCTCAAGCCTAAGCGCTTAGCAAGCGGTCTGTTCCAGTTCCGTGAGAACACTGGTGTTGAGCGTGTTGTTCTGGACTGCATCACTTCACTGCAGAACGGTGCTGACTTACTGTGGATCGAAACTGAGAAGCCACACGTTGGTCAGATCGCTGAAATGGTTAACGAGATCCGTAAAGTTGTTCCTGATGCGAAACTGGTTTACAACAACAGCCCATCATTCAACTGGACTCTGAACTTCCGTCAGCAAGTGTACGACGCTTGGGTAACTGAAGGTAAGGACGTTTCTGCATACGATCGCGACCGTCTGATGAGCGCTGATTACGATGGTACTGCACTGTGTGACGAAGCTGATGCTCGCATCCAGAGCTTCCAGGCTGATGCTGCTCGCGAAGCAGGTATCTTCCACCACTTGATCACTCTGCCTACGTACCACACTGCTGCGTTGTCGACTGACAACCTGGCTAAAGGTTACTTCGGTGAGCAAGGTATGTTGGCTTACGTTGAAGGCGTTCAGCGTAAAGAAATTCGTCAGGGTATTGCGTGCGTACGTCACCAAAACATGGCGGGTTC
>LFTS01000035.1 GCA_001513435.1 Gammaproteobacteria bacterium DTU040 | reverse complement strand
GAACTTGTGGTGTTCGCTGATATCGCGGCTGGCATGTTCAATCGCTGCATGAATCGCGCGGCGTAACTCTTTTTGCTCACCCGTCAGGTTGCTGGTATCGAGCGCGCCGCCCAAACCCTGGCTGACATGCTTATGGGTTAAGCGCCAAACCCGACGCAGAAAACGGCTGCCGCCTTCCACGCCAGTGTCAGACCATTCCAAACTCATTTCCGGCGGTGCGGCAAACATCATAAACAGGCGGCAGGTGTCCGCGCCGTACTGATCGATCATAATTTGTGGGTCAACGCCGTTATTTTTCGACTTGGACATTTTCTCGGTGCCGCCGATGACCACCGGCTCACCATCACTTTTCAGGACTGCGCCTGTGGCTTTGCCTTTGGCATCGTAGGTGACCTCGACCTCGTCTGGGTTGTACCACACGCGTGCGCCGTTGGGCTGCAGGCGGTAATAGGTATCAGCAATCACCATGCCTTGTGTAAGCAGGTTGGTGAAAGGCTCATCGCTGTCGAGCAAGCCTTCGTCGCGCATCAGTTTGTGGAAGAAGCGCGCATATAATAGGTGCAAAATCGCGTGTTCAATCCCGCCAATATACTGATCAACCGGCAGCCAGTGGTTGGCAGCGTCTTTATCGACCAGGCTGTGCTCGCTTTGCGGTGAGGCGTAACGGGCGTAGTACCATGAGGACTCAACAAAGGTGTCCATGGTGTCGGTTTCACGGCGGGCATCAGCGCCACAGCTGGGGCACTGGCACTGGTAAAACTCCGGCATTTTCGCCAAGGGATTACCGCTGCCATCAGGGATGACGTTTTCGGGTAACACCACAGGCAGCTGATCTTCAGGCACCGGCACATCGCCACAGCTGGGGCAATGAATAATCGGAATGGGACAGCCCCAGTAACGCTGGCGGCTAATGCCCCAATCGCGCAGACGGAATTGGGTTTTGCGCTCACCGCTGTTATTGGCTTCTAAATCCGCAACAATGGCGTCAAAAGCAGCTTGGAAGTCTAGGTTGTCATACTTGCCACTGTTAACGGTGACGACATCAGTTTTATCCGCGTACCAATCTTGCCACTGGCTGCTGCTAAATTGCAGCTCAGGGTTGGTGGAGCGGAATACCTGCACAATCGGTAGCTGATACTGGTTAGCAAATTCAAAGTCACGCTCATCGTGGGCGGGAACCGCCATGACCGCGCCTTCGCCATAGCCCCAGAGGACATAGTTGGCGACATAAACGGCGAGCTTATCGCCTGTGAGCGGGTGAATCACAAACTGCCCAGTGGGCATGCCTTTTTTCACCATGGTTGCCATGTCAGCTTCTGCGGTGGAGCTGGTTTGGCACTCGGTAATAAAGGCGGCGATGTCTGGATTGGTTTTGGCTGCACGTTGCGCTAAAGGGTGCTCGGCAGCGACGGCGACGTAAGTGGCGCCCATCAGGGTGTCGGGACGGGTAGAGTAGACTTTTAACTGTCCTTCGATACCCACGGATTCAGCGTCATAAGCAAAGACGATATCAGCGCCAAAGCTTTTACCGATCCAGTTGCGCTGCATAGTTTTAACTTGCTCAGGCCAGCCGGTCATATGGTCGAGGCTGCTGAGTAATTCATCGGCATAGGCGGTGATTTTGAAGTAGTACATGGGGATTTCGCGCTTTTCCACCAAGGCACCGGAACGCCAGCCGCGCCCTTCGATCACCTGCTCGTTGGCTAGCACCGTGTTATCGACGGGGTCCCAGTTCACCGTGCCTTTTTTCTGATAAATAATGCCTTTCTTATACAGGCGTGTGAACAGCCATTGTTCCCAACGGTAGTAGTCCGGCTTGCAGGTGGTGAGCTCTCGTGACCAATCTAGCGCCAAGCCCAGTTGGTTGAACTGCGCTTTCATGTAGTCAATATTTTGGTAAGTCCAGGCGGCTGGCGCGACTTTGTTTTGAATCGCGGCGTTTTCTGCCGGCATACCGAAAGCATCCCAACCCATAGGCTGCATCACGTTTTTACCCAGCATGCGCTGGTAACGGCTGATCACATCGCCAATGGTGTAGTTACGCACATGCCCCATATGCAGGCGGCCACTGGGGTAGGGGAACATGGACAGGCAATAAAAGGTTTCTTTGCCGGGCTGTTCGGTGACTTCAAATGATTTGTTTTCGGCCCAGTACTGCTGAGCCGAGGTTTCGATTTCGCGAGGTAAATACTGTTCTTGCATGATATGTTTTATGTGCTTAAAGTGGTCAAAAAGAATCTGCCTAGCATACATTAACCAAGGGGTCTGAGGGAAATGAAGTGGATCTGGGGTGTCTTGGTTTTGTGCTGGTGCTTAGTTATTTTTTAGATGTTCGTGCAGGTAAAGTTTTTGCCCAACCCATTCATTGAGCAGTAGCGAATTTTGCCAAAATGCTTTGCTTTCAGGCAGTAATCCAAAAGCGGGTCTTTGGCGCGGCACGCTGAAAAACCCCATCGGCGCGCTGATTACTTCAAAACCATGCTGCTCAAAGCTCCAGCGGGCACGCGGCATATGCCAAGCATCGGTCACGAGGACGATTTTTTTAATGCCCAACGGCTGCAGTGTTTTGG
>LFTS01000245.1 GCA_001513435.1 Gammaproteobacteria bacterium DTU040 | reverse complement strand
TTTAATTAAGAGTTATCTTATATGAGCCTGTTTACCCCTGTTGAAATGGCACCTCGCGACCCGATCTTGGGTCTAAACGAAGCCTTTAACGCTGATCCTCGCAAAGAAAAAATCAACCTCGGAGTAGGTGTGTACTTTGACGAAGACGGAAAAATTCCTTTGCTAAAAGCTGTTGCACGAGCAGAAGAGTTTCGCCAACAGGCCATGGCACCGCGTGGGTATTTACCCATCGAAGGCATAGCCGCCTATGATAACGCAGTTCAAAAACTATTGTTTGGCCAAGACAGCGATGTTATTCAACAGCAAAGAATCGTTACTGCTCAGTCTATAGGTGGTACAGGTGCACTCAAGCTCGGCGCGGATTTTCTAAAAACTCTTGATACCAGCGGTATTGTAGCCATTAGCAACCCAAGCTGGGAAAATCACCGCGCGTTGTTTACAAACGCCGGCTACGAAGTACAGGATTACCGTTACTATGAGCCCTCTACCAACGGTTTAGATTTCCCAGGCATGCTTGAAGACCTGCAAGCGCTACCACCAAGCTCGGTTGTGGTCTTACACGCCTGTTGCCATAACCCAACTGGAGTAGATTTGACAGTTGATAATTGGCACGAAATTATCAAGATCATACAAACCAAACAGCACATTCCGTTTTTAGACATTGCTTACCAAGGCTTTGGGCAGGGAATTGAAGAGGACGCTGCTGCTGTGAGACTGTTTGCAGAGTCTGGCATGGTGTTTTTTGTTTCCAGCTCTTTTTCAAAATCTTTTTCTTTCTACGGAGAGCGTGTTGGCGCGCTTTCAATCGTTACACAGACCACAGAAGAAGCACAGCGTGTTCTATCGCAGGTAAAGCGTGTAATCCGCACCAACTACTCAAATCCGCCAACTCACGGTGCCACCATCGTTAACATGGTACTCAACAACCCAGAGCTAAATGCTTTATGGCAGGAAGAGCTGGCCTCCATGCGCAAACGCATTCAACAAATGCGCACACTGATGGTGCAACAACTCAAAAATAAAGGCGCTAATAAAGACTTTGGTTTTATCATTGAGCAGCACGGAATGTTTTCTTATACCGGGCTAACAGCAGCACAGGTTGAGCGCCTGCGCGAAGAATTTGCCATCTACGCGGTGTCTACAGGGCGCATATGCGTTGCAGCCCTTAATATGAAAAACA
>LFTS01000274.1 GCA_001513435.1 Gammaproteobacteria bacterium DTU040 | reverse complement strand
GATTGGAACCAAGGGAGCAATAAAATCCATCAGCGCAAAAAAAGGTTTGTTTTGTTTACGTGAGAACCACCAGACCGCTAACAAGACGCCTAAAAAACCGCCATGAAAGGACATGCCGCCTTCCCAGATGCGCAAAACCAACGCTGGATTAGCAATATAAGCCGCCAAATCGTAAAACAATACATAGCCCAGCCGCCCACCGGCAATTACGCCCAGCGCGCACCAAAACACCAAGTCAGACAGGGTGTCTTTGCTCCAACTGGGATCAAATTGATTAAGCCTTTGTTTAGCCAGCCACCAAGCACTGCCAATACCAAATAGGTACATCAGACCGTACCAATGAATTTTTAATGGGCCCAGCGCGATAGCTACAGGGTCTATATTGGGGTATGCCAGCATAAAAAGTCTTAACCTAGTAAGAAGTTAGCGCCGATTAACAGCAGCATTAGAGAAAACATTTGCTTGAGGCGTTTGGGGTTTAAACGGTGCGCAAGTTTAGCACCGACACGTGCAAAGAACATAGAAGTGGCCGCGATTCCGACCAGTGCCGGCCAGTAAACAAAGCCCGAACTCCAGGCGGGTAAGCCCTCAGCGCTCCAACCGGTAGCGGCATACGAAAAAGCACCAACCAGAGCAATCGGAAAGCCGCAAGCCGCCGAGGTGGCAACGGCTTTTTGAATCGGCACACTGCGCCACAGTAAAAAAGGCACGGTTAATGAACCACCAGCGATACCAAAAATAGCTGAAGCCCAACCGATGACGCCGCCGGCGCTGATCAATTCAGGTGCTTGAGGCGGTGGATGGCTGGCTTTGGGCTTAAACTCCAGCGCCATTTGTAGCGCCATAACAATGGCAAACACACCGATAATTTTTTGCAGCACAGGACCATGGATATAAGCCGCGGTAATAGCACCTAAAACAGTGCCAATCAGCACGCCTACCGTAATAAAACGTACCAGAGGCCAAAGAATGGCGGCATGACGCTGATGGGCAATAATAGAGTTAATCGAGGTAAAGACAATCACCGCCAGTGAAGTGCCAACCGCAATGTGGGTCTGCACCGCTGGAGGAACGCCCTGTGCTGTCAAGCTATAAACCAGAGCTGGGACAATAATCAGCCCGCCGCCCACGCCAAACAAACCGGCTAAGGTGCCAGACACAGCGCCCACGATTATATATAAAATAATTTCCATCAAAGATATCGCCTGTGGCAGTGTTCAGTCTGTGCTTGCTAGAGTCCACAGGTCATATTAAAAGAGTATTAATAGTGCTGTTCTTCATTTTCTTCGGGAACGTGCTCCATAGCATATTCATGCATCTGATCCAGCACATATTCTTCTTCAACGCGCGGGTCAAGTGCAGCTACCAGTGGTGAACTGGCCAAACCATCAGGCATAGCCAAGTGCGGTAACGGCGCTTCTTCCACCAGAGTATCGCCCGTAATAACCTGCGGACGGATTTTAATAGCAATGACCGCTGCACTTAAGCAGAAAAAAGCAAAGAGCATATTCGGGCCAAAGACGCGCATTAAACTACCGATCAACAAAGGACCAATGCTGGCGCCCAAACCGAAAATGGTTAACAGCACCGCTGCAAGAGAAACCCGTTTTTCGGCTGCGATATTGTCATTAGCAAAAGCTACCGCTAGCGGATATAAGCTAAACAGCAATGCGCAAGTGAGGCCGCCTAAGGAAAAGGTTAGCCAGATTGGCCAATCTGTATTCACCGCTTGTGGCATGGCAACAAATAACAACAGTATGCTGCACCAGCGGATAAGCTTGGAGCGGTCAATGTTATCCGATAAATAACCCAAAGGTGCTTGTACAAAGAAACCAGCGGCCACACAGACAGCCATAAACAAACCCACTTGCTGAGTGGGCAAGCCAATCCGTGAGGCATACAAAGGTGCTAAACCATAAAAGGAACCCACAATAGCGCCAGCGATAAGACTGGTGAACATGGAAACAGGCACTTGCTGATAAAAATATCTGGGCGACAAGGTCGCGGGTTTTAACGGTTCGGGGTGAATACGCTTGGTTAAAGCAACAGGTACCAAACACAAAGAAAAGCACAGCGCCACTAGCAATAACAGCTGAGCTTCTAGGTTCGACAGTGACGCCAGCATTAATTGACCGATCACCGAACCTAGGTAAGAAGCCATCATGTAACCTGAAAATACCCTGCCACGTTCATCACTGTTACTTTGCTCATTGAGCCAGCTTTCGATGACCATATACAGGCACATCATGCCCAGGCCAACAATCACACGCAGCAGTAACCACACCCAAAGATTATCAATCAAACCGTGTCCCAATACGGCTGCGGTAACCACGCCAGCACTGGCTACATAAGCGCGAATATGGCCAACCCGGGCAATTAGCCGGTGACCGAATTTGCCACCCGTAACCAAGCCAAGGTAAAAGCTGGACATCATGGCACCTACCCAGATACCACTGGCTCGATCGGCCACATTGAGCGCCAAATAAGTGCTTAATAGGCCCGAACCCAACAGCATTAACAGGGTGGCAAAATACAAACTACGAAATGATTTCAATACAGACATGAACAACGCTTTATTAAGGTTTATGGGTAACGGGAAACGGAGGGTTCAAGCCGGCTTTGCAGGTTAGCGGCGCAAAAACAACCATTCGATAATACGCTGAAATCGCCCACCATAAGGGGGGTAAATTAAGCGCATCGGATTAATCCGTGATTTTGTTAATACGGCCTTGGCATGACTGAAGGTTAGAAACCCTTCGCGGCCGTGATAACTGCCTATTCCGGAAGAGCCGATTCCGCCAAAGGGCAGATCCGGCTGAGCGACATGCAATAAGGCTTCGTTGATGCAGGTGCCCCCAGCATGTGTTTGCGCCAGTATGTGTTGTTGTCGCTCTTTGTTGCGTGAAAAAAAATACAACGCCAAAGGCCGCGGACGTTGCTGCACATAAGCCACCGCATCATAAAAGTCTTCATAGACCATAATAGGCAGCACAGGACCGAAAATTTCTTCTTGCATAACGCGCATGCAATCAGTGACCTCGGTAAGCACCAGCAATGGCATATTACGTTCATGCGCTTGCTCTGCGTGCAGGCTAGTTAGCTTAGCTCCCTTGATTTGTGCATCCTCAACCAACGCACGTAAGCGTTGTTGGTGTTGCTGATTAATAATCCAGGTGCAGTCGGGGTTATCGGCCAAGGTGGGTTGAAACCGCTGCAGCACTGAGCGCAGCTGCACAGTGAATTCATTTAAACACTGTTTTGGCAACAAGATATAGTCAGGAGCGACACAAAATTGACCTGCATTAAGCAATTTAGCAAAAGCGATCCGCTCAGCCGCATCGGCCAAATTGGCACTTTCATCCACAATAGCCGGTGACTTACCGCCTAACTCCAAAGTGACAGGGGTAAGATTTTCTGCTGCCGCACGCATCACTTTCTTACCAACAGCCGTGGAGCCGGTAAACAGCAGGTGGTCAAAG
>LFTS01000168.1:1820-5524 GCA_001513435.1 Gammaproteobacteria bacterium DTU040 | reverse complement strand
GTTGTCAGCGGGCGCGTCACTGGCGGTCTAATCACCTCTCTTGGCGTGAGCGGCACTTCAGCTTTTGCTGCAACCCGAGTTGTTACTGGTTTGCTCGCCACAGGTGTCACTGGCGCTGGCCGTGACAACGCACGTTTATTGGTATGTGATACGGCACGAACCTTATCGCACAGCATTTTCTTTAAGCGTTCTGGATTGCGGGAGATATCCTCAAAATTTTTTGGTAAATAATCAACCGCCCCCGCTTCCAATGCATCTAAAGTGACTCGTGCACCTTCATGGGTAAGCGAGGAAAACATCAATACTGGTGTTGGACTGCGCTGCATGATTTGCTTGACCGCAGTGATGCCATCCATAACCGGCATTTCATAATCCATGGTAATCACGTCTGGGCGCAACTCTACAGTTTTTTCTACGGCCTCTCGCCCATTTGATGCTGTACCCACCACTTCAAAGGCGTGATCAGAGGAAAGAATTTCTGTCAGTCTGCGGCGAAAAAAACCAGAGTCATCCACCACCAATACTTTAATCGTCATGCCTTCCTCATATCCAATAGCAAATTCCAAACCCTGCTTAATTTTTATGCATAATGCTTTAACAGGCTTGGTACATCTAAAATAAGTGCAATGCGGCCATCACCCGTGATTGTAGCGCCAGACATGCCTGGCGTACCGTGCAGCATTTTACTTAATGGTTTAATTACAACTTCTTCTTGACCCACTAGCTGGTCAACTACAAAACCAACACGCTTATCACCTACAGATACAATTACCACATGTCCTTCTGCTTGCCCTTCATGAGCTAACTTAGGCAATAACCAGCGCTTTAAATAAAACAAAGGTAAGGCTTTATCACGCACAATGACAACTTCTTGACCATCAACCACATTGGTGCGAGATAAATCCAAGTGAAAAATCTCATTGACGTTGACTAACGGGAAAGCAAAAGCCTGATCTTTGAGCATCACCATGAGCGTAGGCATAATCGCAAGGGTTAAAGGTACCTTAATAACAACCTGTGAGCCTTCTCCCAGCTTTGAATACACGTTAACGCTGCCGTTAAGCTGGTTTATTTTGGTGTTCACCACATCCATGCCCACACCGCGGCCAGATACATCTGAAATCTCAGTCTTGGTGGAGAAGCCAGGTGCAAAAATCAGGTTATAACATTCAAACTCAGTTAAACGATCAGCAGCGTCTTTATCATACATACCCTTTTCTACTGCTTTAGCGCGCAGAATGTCAGCATCCATGCCTTTACCGTCATCAGTAATCATCAACAGGATATGGTCACCTTCCTGCGCCGCAGAAAGAACAACCTTACCTTCACGGTTTTTACCTGCTGCTTCGCGCTCATCAGGCATCTCAATACCATGATCCACGGAGTTACGTACCAAGTGCACCAGTGGGTCTGCCAGTGCTTCAACAAGGTTTTTGTCTAAGTCAGTTTCTTCACCAATCAGCTCAAGTTTGATGTCTTTTTTGAGGCTGCGCGCCATGTCGCGTACCAAGCGCGGGAAACGACCAAATACTTTTTTGATGGGTTGCATGCGGGTTTTCATGACCGCTGTTTGTAGATCACCTGTGACCACATCCAGGTTAGCCACTGCTTTACCCATATCCTCATCGCCACTTTCGACACCCAGGCGAACCAAACGGTTACGCACCAACACCAGCTCGCCGACCATATTCATAATGTCATCGAGTCTTGCGGTATCAACACGCACTGTTGTTTCTTCAGCCGCAGCAACGCGTTGAGCGACTGGCGCTTTATTGGCAGGTGCAGCGGCTTCTTTGGCAGGTTTGGCAGACAAAGGCGCTGCTTTTTTGGGAGTTGTTTTGTCAGCCGGTGCGGCTTTAACTTCGACCGACTCAGTGTTTGTTACCGCAACGTCAAACTTGCCTTTGCCGTGCAACTGATCAAGTAAATTCTCAAATTCGTCATCACTGATATTATCGGACGCTACCGTTGCGGGTGTCTCAGCCTGTGTCTGATCTGGCTTAGAGGTTACCGGTGCTTCAACTTGAAACTTTCCTGAGCCATGTAGCTGATCTAATAAATCCTCGAATTCATCATCCGTTATTTCATCTGAGCTGGACGCTGCCTTAGTAGCTGCTGGCCCCTGTAACTCATCGAGTAAAGCTTCAAATTCATCGTCCGTTATAATGTCATTATTTTGAACAGTAGTATCAGCCTCCTGACCAGCTGCTTCGAGCATTTGCTGAAACTCTGCGTCAGCATCATCTTCGCTGTACTCTTGTTCAGGTGCTGCAACCACGCTGTCCTCAACGGCTGCACCCTCAGGCTCAGCTAATAGAGCTAATTCAGCTAACAGCTCTGGCGGCGCTGGGGTTAATTGAACTCCTTCACGCACTTCATTAAACATGCTAATAACGCTATCTAGAGCCTGTAGAACCACATCCATCAGTTCTGGAGTTACCGTGCGTTCGCCTTTACGTAAAATATCGAAGACGTTTTCGGCAATATGGCAACAATCAACCAATTCGGTTAACTGTAAAAAACCCGCACCACCCTTTACGGTATGAAATCCACGGAAGATAGCATTCAGTAGATTCATGTCATCAGGGCTGCTTTCTAGCTCAACCAGTTGTTCTGATAACAGCTCTAGAATTTCACCTGCTTCTACGAGAAAGTCTTGGAGGATCTCTTCATCGGCTTCAAAGCTCATTTATTTTGCCCCCTAAAGTCCCAAACTTGATAGCAAATCATCCACATCAACCTGATCAGCTACTACATCGTCATTATCGGCACGTATTTGCGGACCTTCACCCATAATCATAGCTTTATGTTTATCTATAGCTTTTCTTAAATCTTCGGGTGAATGTTCAATACCGGCAACGCGATCAACAGTGCTTGCCATAACAACCAGTTTTAGCAAGCTCTCTTCCATATCTGTTATTAGCGTAGAAACTCGCTTGATGACCTGCCCAGTAAGGTCTTGGAAGGACTGCGCCAATAAAATCTCATTCAAGTTACTTGATAACTCATCGCTATCATGCAAGCCGCGCTCTAAGTATGTTTCTACCCGCTTGGCTAGTTCCCTAAACTCTGCCGCCGACATGTCGCGCTGCATAAAGCGTCGCCAATCAACCGTCAAACTTTGTGCTTCGTAGCTAATATAGTTCGCAAATGGCGCGCTCTTCTCAACCAAGTCAATAGTGTCATTGGCTGCTTTTTCTGTCATTTTGACGACATACTTCAATCGTTCATTCGCATCGGTAATCTGCGACATTTCTTTCGCATGAGGACTGTTTGGATCAACTTGCAGATCCAGCAAGGCACCGTGTAATTCGCGGGTTAACTTGGCCACCTCATCATAAAGTGCCCGATCACGCACCAAGTTAATTTTACCAATAACTCGCACCGCCTCTTCCCAGTTTTGCTCGGCAAGACTCGCTTGCAAATCATCGGCATTTTGTTGAACCGCTTGTTGTAATTGAGTTACCGCACACTTATCTACCGTCATGGTTGCTCCATTAACCGTATCAACCATTAACTCGCTCAAAAATCTTCTCGATTTTGTCTTTCAGTGCTTGCGCAGTAAAGGGTTTAACTACATAGCCATTTACACCAGCCTGAGCCGCTTCGATGATTTGATCGCGCTTAGCCTCAGCAGTAACCATCAACACGGGGAGATGCTTGAGCTTATCATCGGCACGTACGGCCTTTAAAAGATCAAGTCC
>LFTS01000168.1:0-1766 GCA_001513435.1 Gammaproteobacteria bacterium DTU040 | reverse complement strand
GGTAGTGCTGTAGCACCATCATCTGCTTCAGCTGTATTGGTAAACCCTAGGTCACGCAAGAGGTTCTTGATGATCCGGCGCATTGTTGAAAAGTCATCAACAATGAGGATTTTCATGTTTTTATCCAAAGCAACCTCCAAAGAGCTCTATACTGAACACAACAAAAACCATATTTGCATTATCTCAACTATGCCACTCTGCTAGTCGCGCTCTAAGACGTGCTGCACACTGGCTGTGTAATTGGCTCACTCGTGACTCACTAATCCCGAGCACCACCCCAATTTCTTTTAAATTCAACTCTTCGCTGTAATACAAAGAAAGCACTAATTGCTCACGCTCCGGCAGACCTTCTATTGCTTGAGCCAGCGCTTGTTTAAATTTTTCTTGTTCAATTTCTCGACCTGGCCCCCGATGACTTACTTGTAAATCTGGCTGTGCTCCATCTTCTTGCAAACCATCGAAGCTAAATAATCTACTGCCCTGTGTATCCGCCAAGATCGCGTGATACTCTTCTAGACTCATATCTAATTCGGCCGCAACCTCTTTGTCTTGAGCGTCTTTACCTGTACGCGACTCAACTTTTCTTACGGCTTCACTCACCATGCGTGTATTTCTATGTACAGAACGAGGCACCCAATCACCTTTGCGCATCTCGTCTAGCATCGCTCCGCGGATACGTATTCCAACAAATGTTTCAAAACTTGCACCCTTACTAGAATCGTATTTTTTGGCCGCTTCTAATAAACCTATCATTCCTGCTTGAATAAGATCATCAACTTGAACGCTTGCTGGGAGTCTGGCCAGCATGTGGTAAGCAATTCGCTTAACCAAAGGAGCATGCTGTTCAACCAGCAATGTTTGTTCATCCCTAGCTTGCGCTGTGGCATACATTTGCAAACCTTTGGCTACTGTCATTGCAATTATTCCCGTCCTTATTATTGGCTCACTAAACGGTCCACAAAAAACTCCAAATGCCCTCGCGGTGTAGCAGGCAAAGGCCAACCATCTACTTTCTCTGCTATTGACTTGTAAGCTAGAGCGCACTTGGACCGCGGGAAAGCTTGGTAAACGGCTTTCTGCCTTTGCGCTGCCTTGCGTACAGTCTCATCATAGGGAATTGTACCCAAGTATTGCAGTGTAACATCATCTAAGAATCGTTCGGTAACATTTACCAGCTTGGCATAGATGCTGCGGCCTTCTTGCGGGCTATGTGCCATGTTAGCCAAAACACGAAAACGGGTCATGCCATGATCACGGCTGAGTAGTTTAATCAGCGCATAAGCATCGGTAATAGAAGTTGGCTCGTCACATACCACCAGTATCACTTCTTGTGCTGCTCGCACGAAGCTGGTAACTGAGTCACCAATTCCAGCTGCCGTATCTATCACCAACATATCAATGCTATCGCCGATATCGCTAAAGGCTTGGATAAGACCCGCATGCTGTAGCGGCGTCATTTCAACCATACTTTTAGTACCTGATGAAGCGGGTACAATTCTTATTCCACCAGGTCCGGGCAGTAAAACATCACGCAAATCGCACTTACCATCCATTACTTCAGCCAACGTACGTTGTGGATTAAGACCCAATAAAACGTCCACGTTGGCCAAACCAAAGTCCGCATCCAACAACACTACACGACGCCCTAGATCAGCCAGAGCTAAGGATAGATTAACCGAAACGTTGGTTTTACCCACCCCGCCTTTGCCGCCAGTAACCGCCACTACTTGAACAGAATGTTTGTTTGTCATTTATTTAATACCTTG
>LFTS01000143.1:3263-5277 GCA_001513435.1 Gammaproteobacteria bacterium DTU040 | reverse complement strand
GGCTTGCTCTGCCCGCGGGTTTTGCGGGGTTAGAAATTTTGTTTCTTGATTGAGGTCAAGTGGTGGCAGAGTATAAAGCTTGTTATTTTGTTGGCCTACTACTAATGAAGGAGCGCAACATGACAGATTCTTGGTTAACCAGCTTGATTACCGCCACCCCGCAAGAGGGCTTTGAGTTGGCAATTACTCTAAGCCGTCGTGGGGTTAAATACACTCAGCCAGATCCGGAGGTGTTGCATAGGTTACGTCCTGATTACGCTAATTCGGCGGATTCGTTGACGGCGGCTTCGCATGTGATTGCGGTTAATTTCCAAACCGTGGCGGCTGCTAATAATTATTGGCGTACTTAAACCATCTCGCGAGGCTTTCATGGCCTCGCTTTTTTTTATCGCGACATCAATTCAATATCGAACCTGGCTTGTCGGCCTAAAGGCGCGACCTACAGTTAGGTTTGGTGTTAGCCTTCTGTAGGTCTGGCTTTAGCCTGACAGTGATTCGCAGCAGGTAGGGCGTTGAGCTGGGTTTGTCGGCCTGAAGGCGCGACCTACAGTCAGGGTTGGTGTAGGTCTGGCTTTAGCCTGACAAAAAATACCGGTAAGTTGGGAGTTTAAGCAATAGAAGGGGTGATGTCATGTCATGGAATGATTTAAAGAAAGGGCGGTTTACGCAACCGCAGGGTGAGTATTTTATTACATTCAATACTCATGATAGAGAGCTCGTTTTTAACAGTTTTGAGCCAGCTTGTTTATTTTGTCGGCAGATAGCTATTAATGAGCAGCAGTATCAATGTACTTGGTTAGCATGGGTTTTGATGCCCGATCATTTTCATGGATTGTTACGCTTGGGTGACGCTGAAGATAAGTTGTCTGTGGTCGTGGGGGCTTTAAAAGGTGCCAGCGCACGTGTGATAAATAAGCAGTTTGGTCGTAAGGGCAGGTTGTGGCAGCCAGCCTTTTACGATCGGGCTTTACGTGCTGAAGAAAATCGCATAAGTATCGCTCGTTACATAGTTGCTAACCCCTTGCGCAAACAGCTGGTAAGGCATATCAAAGATTATCCTTTCTGGAATGCGGTATATCTGTAGGTCTGGCTTTAGCATTTTGTAGGTCTGGCTTTAGCCTGACATAAAGCCCTGTAGGTCTGGCTTCAGCCTGACAAAAACATCGCCATCTAAGAACCGACCCACGCCCGTCGGCCTAAAGGCGCGACCTACAGTTAGGGTTGGTATTTTGTAGGTCTGGCTTTAGCGTTTTGTAGGTCTGGCTTTAGCCTGACAATTTGTCGGCCAAAAGGCTTGTTCTACATATGATGTGTGTTGAAAATAAGCGCGTTTGAAGGGGGGGAATCCCATAATGAAATGTGTTAGAATTGACACTTTTATTTAGGGGTTGCGCCGATGCTTAGGCAGGTATTTAAACTCGTAGCGGTTTTGCTGCTCAGTGTGGGTTTTGCTTGGGCGGAATCAAGTACGGATTTTGTGCGTAAGCAGTTGTTACGCTTGCAGCCCGACTTGGTGATAGAGCAGGTCAGTCCTGCGGCTAAGTCAGGTTGGTTTCAGGTGCAGGTCCGTGGTGGGCAGTTTTTATATGTGGATGAGGCGGTCGAGTATATTTTGCACGGACAGCTTTATCAGGTGCAGGATGATGCGGCAGTTAATTTAACCGAACAGGCACAGCAAAAACTACAAGCGGCTAAATTGAAAACACTGGCGGAGGATGAGATGGTCATTTTCCCAGCCAAGAATAAGCGCGCCAGTATTACGGTATTTACCGACGTAGACTGCAGTTATTGTCAAAAACTGCATGCTGAGGTTGAGCAGCTCAATGCGCTTGGTGTAGAGGTGCGTTACTTGGCCTATCCGCGCCAAGGGTTATCTGGCAGTACGTATAACACCATGGTGAGTATTTGGTGCGCCGATGACCCCCAAGCGGCAATGACGCAAGCCAAGCGCCAGCAACGCATTGAGCAAAAAACTTGTAAACACCCTATAGACAAACACTTTGCTTTGGGGCGT
>LFTS01000143.1:0-3173 GCA_001513435.1 Gammaproteobacteria bacterium DTU040 | reverse complement strand
AAATTAAGTTGAATAACAGTGGTGGCCCTAGGGCTGCCTATTTTATTTTAGAGAGGTTAGCGCAGCGTGAAACCAGTTAAGGTAGGAATTTGTGGTTTGGGCACCGTGGGTGGCGGCACTTTTAATGTACTGAAGCGCAATGCCGAGGAAATTACTCGTCGCGCAGGACGTACGATAGAAGTGGTGCAGGTTGCTGCGCGCTCAAATAATCCTCTGTGTGATACTGGCGATGTGCCCGTCACCGATGATGTCTTCGCGGTTGCTGACAACCCAGATGTCGATGTTGTGGTTGAGTTGATTGGCGGTTATACAGTTGCCAGAGAGCTTGTGCTTAGGGCTATTGAAAACGGCAAGCACGTTATTACAGCCAACAAAGCCTTGATTGCGGTATATGGCAATGAGATTTTTGCCAAGGCGCAAGAGAAGGGCGTGATGGTTGGTTTTGAGGCGGCTGTGGCGGGTGGTGTTCCTATTATTAAGGCTATCCGTGAAGGCTTGGCGGCGAACCGCATTAACTGGCTGGCAGGAATTATTAACGGTACGGGCAACTTTATTCTGACTGAGATGCGTGAAAAGGGCCGTACCTTTGAAGATGTGCTTAAAGAGGCGCAGGAGCTGGGCTACGCCGAAGCCGATCCGACCTTTGATGTGGAAGGCATTGATGCAGCGCACAAGCTCACTATTTTGGCTTCGCTGGCTTTTGGTATTCCATTGCAGTTCGAGAAAGCCTATACCGAGGGCATTACCCAGCTAACCACTGAAGATGTGAATTACGCCGAAGCGCTTGGCTACCGCATTAAGCATCTGGGTGTGGCGCGCAAAACCGAGCAGGGCATTGAGCTGCGTGTGCATCCGACCTTGGTTCCTGTTGAACAGCTGCTGGCTAATGTGAATGGTGTGATGAATGCGGTGATGGTTAATGGTGACGCGGTTGGCAGCACGCTTTATTACGGTGCGGGTGCTGGTATGGAACCGACGGCATCTGCGGTTGTGGCTGATATTATTGATGTGGCGCGTACGCTGGAAACCGAGCCAGGCGAACGTGTGCCTGCGTTAGCGTTCCAAGCGAATGCTTTGTCAGATTATCCAGTGCTACCAATTGAGCAGTGTGAGTCCGCGTATTACTTGCGTATTAAAGCGCAGGACCATCCGGGTGTGTTGGCGCAGGTGGCTACTATTCTGTCTGAGCGTGGTATTAACATTGTTTCGATCATGCAGAAAGAAGCGGAAGAGCATGATGGCTTGATTCCAATTATTTTACTCACGCACCGTGTGGTGGAGGCGCGCATGATTGAAGCAATTGCTGCGCTTGAGGCTGTGGATAGCGTGATTAATCCAGTGGTACGTATCCGCGTTGAGCAGCTTGATTAATTTTTCAGTACAACGCCTAACAAAGGTTTATGAACATGCGTTATATCAGTACTCGTGGCCAAGCGCCGACGATGAATTTTGAAGAAGTGTTATTGGCGGGTCTAGCTAGCGATGGCGGTCTTTATGTACCCGAAAATCTGCCTCGCTTTACGCTGGAGCAGATGCAGTCTTGGGTTGGTTTGCCCTATCATGAGCTGGCGTTTGAAGTGATGCGTCCCTTTGTGGCGGGCAGTATCAGCGATGCTGATTTCAAAGCTATCTTGCAAGATACCTATGGTGTTTTTGCGAACAAGGCTGTGGCGCCTTTGCGTCAAATTGACAGCAATGAGTGGGTGTTGGAGTTGTTCCATGGTCCAACGCTGGCGTTTAAAGACTTTGCGCTGCAGCTGCTAGGTCGTTTACTGGATCATATCCTGACCAAGCGTGGGGAGCGTGTGGTTATCATGGGCGCGACTTCGGGCGATACCGGCTCTGCTGCGATCGAGGGTTGCCGCCGTTGTGAGAATGTGGATATTTTTATTCTGCATCCACATGAGCGTGTTTCAGAAGTGCAGCGTCGGCAGATGACCAGCGCGATTAGCGATAACATTCATAATATCGCCGTTGAAGGTAACTTTGATGATTGTCAGGAAATGGTTAAAGACAGCTTTGCTGATCAGAGTTTCTTGAAGGGTACGCGTTTGGTGGCGGTGAACTCCATCAACTGGGCGCGCATCATGGCGCAAACCGTTTATTACTTTCATGCTGCGCTGCAGTTGGGCGCGCCACATCGTTCGGTGAGTTTCTCGGTGCCGACGGGTAATTTTGGTGATATTTTTGCAGGCTATTTAGCGCGCAATATGGGTTTACCGATTAATCAGCTGATTGTGGCGACTAACCGTAATGATATTCTGCACCGCTTTATGAGTGGGAACCGTTACCACAAAGATACCCTGCACCCGACGTTGTCACCGTCCATGGATATTATGGTGTCGTCCAACTTTGAGCGCTTGCTGTTTGATATGCATGGCCGTAATGGTGCTTTGGTGGCGGAGCTGATGAATAGTTTCCGTGCTACGGGTCAGTTGTCTGTAGAGGAAAGCCGCTGGACTGAGGTGCGTAAGCTGTTTGATTCGCTAGCGGTGGATGATGAGCAAACCTGTCAAACCATTGCCCAGGTGTATGCGCAATGTGGAGAGTTGCTTGATCCGCATACGGCTATTGGTGTGCATGCAGCGCGTGAGTGTCGTCGCAGTATGTCTGTGCCGATGGTGACGTTGGGCACAGCGCATCCGGTTAAATTCCCAGAGGCGGTGGAGAAGGCGGTTCCGGGTGCAGCTCCACAGCTACCACCGCATATGGCTGATTTGTTTGAGCGTCAAGAACGTTGTACGGTGTTGGCAAATGACCTAAAAACCGTGCAGGATTTTGTCAGCCAGCACGGCAACCGTGGTAAGCCGTTATAACTTATAGTGCACGCGCGGGCATAAATGCCCACGCGAAACCTTTGTAATCCGCATCGCCCAGAAGTTGGGCTCCCACAGGTTTTGATACAGGCTCTGTCTCTGTGGGAGCAACCCCTGTGGGAGCGCAACTTTTGCGCGATTGGGATTTCCCGGCAACGCTTGAATTGGTTTTAAAGCCAGCATCATCCAGAAGCAGGGCTCCCACAGGTTTTGATGCAGGCACCGTCTCTGTGGGGGCGCAACTTTTGCGCGATGGGGATTGTCCGGCAACGCTTGAATTGGTTTTAAAGCCAGCATTGGAATGCCCCCCTAAAGTTGGACTGCTTCAACTCTAGGAGATGAAGCTATGTCTAAACC
>LFTS01000087.1:10674-13585 GCA_001513435.1 Gammaproteobacteria bacterium DTU040 | reverse complement strand
TAGCATGGCATAACCGACTTACCCCTAGAAACAAAGTAGCGCCAGCGGCGGTCATTCCCAGTATTTTGTGTGCTTTTTTCATCAGCGCTTAATCCTTTAGCGATAGTGTTTAATACGCCCTTGTGCAGGACTGAGAACGGCAGCTGCTTCAATATCACTATTCACGACTTTAACGATTTCCTGCTCACGCACCGCAGGAGCCGGATGCGTCGCAAACATGTGCGCCAACGCAGTTTGATCACGCTTACCATGCAGCTCTAAGCTTTCCAGTACGCGCAGCATGGCGGAAGAGTCATAACCCGCGCGCGCCGCCAACACAAGACCATCACGATCAGCTTCGTACTCGGACGATTTATCCAAACCACGCGCCAACATGTTACCCAGCATAGAGGTTGCCATTTGCGCGATTTTTTTATCGTTTTTCTGGTTAGCCAAATCAGCCCCAAGAGCTACCATTGATTGTTTTTTAATAACATTAAAGTGGTGCTTGTGTACCACGTGCGCTATTTCATGCCCTAACACGGCCGCGAGCTCGTCTTCGGTTTTCAGCAAGTCATACAAACCCTTACTGATCAGCACATAGCCGCCGGGCGCTGAAAACGCATTGACAGATGTGGTATCAAGTACGCCAAACGTCCAAGGCAAGTCTGGGCGCTCTGATTGACTGGCTATATTTCTGCCCACCAAATTGACGTAGTTTTGAATTTTTTTGTTGGTATGCAGTTTGGCCGCACCGAGGATCATCGAAGCCATATCCTGCCCCATGGCCACTTCTTCCTCAGTTGACTCAGTCTTGACCAGCCCAACCAGCACGTTTAATGCAGCGGCCTCGGTGCTCTTTTTATCGGATGTGCTTGATTCAGTGGTGGAGTTGTTGAGTGGTAGGTTTTTAAGCCGGTCCGCAAACTTACCCAAACCCCACGCTTGCGTTGCAGTTAAGCTCATAGTTGTGAGCAAGATAGCCAGCGTTACTTTCTTTATTGAGTTCATCATTACTTCCTTTTCAGCCAGCGGCTTGATTTTTTGGATTTGGCTTGCGTGCCCGTTTGCACATAATCAAGCGTGCGCGTTTGCAGTTTACCCGCTTTGGCGAAAGCAGCGGCGCTGTCTTTGTTTTCCATAAAAGCAGCCAGCTTGGCGAACTCTTTAGGATTAGGTTGAGCTTTTTCCAAATCACCGCCATCCAGTCCTCTGACACCCGAAGTGGAAACGATATTACCACTGGCCTGACGGGCCGTTTCCAATGAAGCAAGCCCCACACTGGATGATTCGGCTTTAACGTTATTAAGCTTAGTCCAGCCCACCACCTCACCGGCTTTTACCTGCACCCAAAACCCTTTTTTTGCCAGCACGTTCACTTCTTGGCCTTTTTTGCCTTGCCCCGCTGCAGCAGCTTTCGGGCTCGGCTCTGCGAGTAAGTCTTGATCCGATAATAGCGTTTCTGCAAACGTATTCGTGGAGATAACTAATCCGCCCATCAAGGCACAGCTTAGCGTTAGTGTTTGAAGTCGAAATTTCATAGAGCTCCCCTCATAAGTCGACCTATGTATGATTTAGTATCAGTCCCTTCGCTGCCGACACGTTCGCACGGTAGTCTAATTGAATATTCACCTAAACGCGATAGTCTACAGCACCATCGCTGCAATCCAACCAAATACGATTAGCGGAATATTGTAGTGAATAAAAGTCGGCACGACTGTATCCCAAATATGGTTATGCTGACCGTCCATATTTAAACCCGCGGTTGGACCTAGCGTAGAGTCCGAAGCAGGTGAACCTGCATCACCCAACGCACCGGCGGTGCCCACTAGACTTACAATAGCCAAAGGACCAAAGCCCAATTGCACTGCTAAGGGTACAAAAATAGCGGCGATAATCGGCACCGTAGAGAACGATGAGCCAATTCCCATCGTCACCAACAAGCCCACCAACAACATCAACAACGCGCCAGTCGCTTTGCTGTCGCCAATAATCGCCACGGAGGCATCAACCAAGGTTTGCACTTGACCTGTTTCGCGCATGACCTCGGCAAACCCCGAGGCGGCAATCATGATAAAGCCAATCATAGCCATCATTTTCATGCCTTCGGTAAACAAGTCATCCACCTCTTTCCAACGCACCACACCAGAAATAGAAAACACCACAAAGCCACATAGCGCGCCGATAATCATTGAACCCAACCACAACTGGGCAGCAAAGGCTACTATTACCGCGACAGCAGCCGCTAGCAGGTTTTTAGGGTTATAGGTGCTAGTAGCTTTAAGCGACTCTTGTCGCTCAGGCAGTGCATAGACGCGCTTGCCACGGTAACTAACGAAAATGGCCGTTAATAAGCCCACCAGCATACCTAGTGCAGGAATCGCCATGGCTTGCATCACACTAATATCAGCCACCTCTACCCCGCCGCGCGCCACATTGGCCAGCAAGATTTCTTTTAAGAAAATCCCACCAAAGCCCACGGGTAAAAACATATAGGGCGTAATCAAACCAAAGGTCAGCACGCAAGCGACCAAGCGGCGATCCAACTGCAGCTTGCTCATTACATACAGCAACGGTGGCACCAGCAGCGGTACAAAGGCTATGTGAATGGGCAGTATGTTTTGCGAGGAAATCGCCGCAATCAGCAGTAAAGCCACCAGCATCAGCTTGACCATCTCGACGCCCTTGCCCTCTTGTCGACCGATCATGGCCAGAATTTTTTCGGCTAAAGCATCGGCCACACCGGACTTACCAATGGCCACTGCAAACGCACCAAGCAGTGCATAGGATAGTGCGACAGTTGCTCCACCACCCAAGCCTTTATTAAAAGCTGCCAGGGTGTTTTCGACACCCAAACCGCCCAGCAAACCACCGGTAATAGCCCCTATAATCAGCGCTGCCACAACATGCACACGGAGCAAACTAAGCACCA
>LFTS01000087.1:0-10562 GCA_001513435.1 Gammaproteobacteria bacterium DTU040 | reverse complement strand
TAGGCTTCTTTGTATACTGCAAAACATGCGCATAAGAAAAATCACTTCCCAAGTTCGCTATCGTCCTTTCTGGATACTTCTATTCTGTTCTTTACTGCTTAACGGCTGTACAGATGACAGCCCTTTTAAGACGCTTACCGCTCTGGAAAAAATCAAAGAACAAGGCACGCTGCATGTGATTACCCGCAATACTCCTGCCACTTATTTTCAGGATAAAAACGGTGAAACCGGCTTTGAGTATGAACTGGTTAAACGCTTTGCCGAACACCTTGGCGTCGAACTAGCCATAGAAACAGCTGATAACATCGAGCTGTTGTTTGCACGCCTACAAGACCCCAAAGGCCCTGTACTGCTGGCGGCGGGCATCACGTATAGCCCAAGACGTGAACACCAAGCCAAGTTCACCGATGGGTATTTAGATGTTGTGCCGCAGGTTATTTATAACAGTCGCTCAAAACGACCCAAACAAGCCAAAGATCTTGTCAGTAAACGTATTTTAATCGTCAAAGACAGCGTGCATGAAGAACGCCTATTGCAGCTGCAACAAGAACATCCCGAGCTAAGTTTTGAGGTCTCTGACCAAGTAGAAACAATCGACTTGCTGCGCATGGTGGACGAAAACCAAATTGATGCCACCTTGGTTAACTCCAATGAGTTGGCGATGAATCAGGTTTATTTTCCCAACATCCAGCTGGCTTTTAGCCTCAACCCAAGCATGAAGCTGCAATGGGCTGTAAATCGCGCCTTTACCAGCAAAGATAACAGCCTGATTAGCGAAATTAATACGTTTTTCAACCAACTTGAACAAGAAGAAACCATATCTCAGTTAAGCGAACGCTATTTTGGTCATGTCGATACGCTTGGTTATGTGGGGGTTAATTCGTTTGCCAAACATCTACAACAACGCCTACCACGCTACGAAACCTCTTTTCGCCGCAATGCGACCAAGTTTAATTTAGACTGGCGTTTATTAGCTGCTACGGCCTACCAAGAATCACACTGGGATCCTATGGCACGCTCTAAGACAGGGGTGCGCGGGATTATGATGCTAACCATGGCTACAGCGAAAGAAATGAACGTCATGAACCGCTTAGATCCATTACAAAGCATTCGCGGTGGCGCACAATATTTAGCGCAAATGCTGGATCGACTTGATGACGGCATACGTGAACAGGACAGACTGTGGTTTGCCTTAGCCGCTTACAACGTTGGTTTAGGTCATTTAGAAGATGCGCGTATGCTGACGGAAAAAGCCGGCTTTAACCCCAACAGTTGGCTGGATGTACGTCTGCATTTACCGCGCTTAGCGGAAAAACAGTGGTACAGCCAAACCCGTTATGGCTATGCCCGTGGCGGCGAGCCGGTACACTATGTCAATAATATTCGCCGTTATTACGACATTCTTACCTGGGTCACTCAACCACAGTTGGAAGACACCAGTATTGCGGGGCAAATTCTGCATGCTCCGGGAATTAAAACACAAACAACTACTGAGAATTAACGCGCTGCAGTAAAGCAGAACCCCACGACAGACCCACACCAAAACCGCTAATCAGCACATTTTTCCATTGCGGATTATCCGCATAATGCTCAAGCAGCATAGGGATGGAAGAAGAAACTGTATTGCCAGCACCAAACATATCCTTGATGACTTTTTCGGCATGCTCTTCACCCAGACGCTTAGCAATCGCGTCAACAATTGCACCACTGCCCTGATGCAGACAAATTGCTTGCACATCAGCAAAGCTCAGTCCGACCTTATCGAGCACTTCCTGCATATTGGGAATAATTTTTACACTGGCGAAATTAAATACCTGACGACCATTCATAAAGAAGTGGCCATTCTCAACTTTTAGGTACTCAGCTCCAGCGCCATCCCCACCAAAACTTTGCGCGCTTAACTGCCAAACCGGTTCATCATTGGTGAGCCAGGTGGCTGTAGCGGCATCGCCAAACAGCAACGTGGTCATGCGGTCGGTGCGATCCATGATTTTTGAGTAGGGATCCGCGGTAACCATTACCGCGTTTTTCATGCCTGTAGCCTGCATAAAGCCTTGCACTATATATAAGCCGTACACATAGCCGGAACAGCCTAAAGAAATATCAAAACACGCGGTGGTCGTTGGCAAACCCAGTTTGTGCTGCGCGACTGCAGAGGTATGTGGCAACGCCTCGGCATCGCCATTTTGCGTGATCACCACCAAAGCCTGAATGTCTTCTTTTTTAAGCTGCGGGTTCTTCGTTAACAAATTGTCTACTGCCATGACACACAGATCGGAGGTTTCCTGCGCCTCATCCTTTACCGACAAGGTCTTAGTGCCTAGTTTATTGACCACAAACTCTTCGTCACGCCCAAACGATTGTGCCTGCGCAACGTTATCAATTCTGCCTTCCGGGATGTAACTTGCTATGCTGCGAATACCGATCATTGTGTTTTTTCCAATACTAAAGAAAGCGCTGAATAATGTTTTTAAGGCCGTCTGGGCTAGGCACAAATCGGCGAAAAAGCGCAGTTTACACGAAGCAAATGAGCATTTTGAGCCGATTTTAACAACGCCCTAACAACGTAGATTATTATTCAGCGCTTACTAAACTCGCACGGATGACTAGCCACTCTGGTGCAGACTTACCAGCCATCAACAGCTAAAAAATACATACTTAAAAAGAGTACGCTTACCAATAATACCCTCTGTGACGCAGTAACATACACAAACGACACATACGCTACTATAGGCTAAAAGACGTAAGCTTAATCTTTACCGACACTCAAACGCCAGTCCACTGAAAAACCCAATCTCAAGCCAAAACTATGCAGCTATCTTACCAAGTTAAACTTCCAAATAATTTCCGCGTGCAGGATTTTCTCTCTTTTTATCTGCGCGATCCACACAGTCCCACTGAAAAAATTGAAGGACAAACCATTATTAAGGCGTTGATGTACCAACAGCAGCCAGCATTATTGAGCTTAGTTTTTACTCCTTTACATGTACAAGCTGAACTGCAAATTGATAACCCTGCTAAGGGTTCATATGCGCAAGAACCCTTTAATGCTTGGATTGAACACATTACCGGGCTTCAGCAGGATGTCAGTGTTTTTGAGCAAGCCTTCTTAATGCATCCACAGCTGGGCGCCATTATTCAAAAGCAACAGGGTTTACGTTTTGCCCAAACCACCACACCGTTTGAAGCCTTGAGCTGGGCCATACTTGGGCAACAGGTCAGCGTTGCCGCTGCTGTGAGTTTACGCAGAAAACTTATTCAGCTTATTAATCACAGCCACAGCAGTGGCTTTTTGTGTTACCCAAATGCGCAGCAGGTTAGCCAGTTTAGTGTTGAACAACTTAGAAGTGTTGGCCTGTCAAACACTAAAGCCCAAGCGCTGCAAACGGTTAGCCAGCAAATCGCCGGGGGTGTGATTCAGATTGATTATCAAAGTAACGCACAGCAAATAGAACAGCTACAAGAGCAATTACTGAGCATACGCGGTATCGGTCCGTGGACGGTCAATTACACACTGATGCGCGGCTGTGCTTGGTTAGATAGCTCAGTGCATGGCGATGCGGCTGTACAGCGTTACTTAAAAGTAGTGCTCAACCAAGAAACCATCAGCGCCAAACAAACCCAAGCCTGGCTCGCCCAATTTGCCCCTTGGCGCGCGCTGGCAGCGGCGCATCTGTGGCAATCAGCCGGCCTAGCGGCATAACGCGTCAGCTGGGGTTTGACTTCTTGAATGGAGCGCACTCCACTTCGCGCAAAAGTTGCGCTCCCGCAGGTGCAGCGCCTTGGTGCAAAAACAACAGCACAGAATGCCCAGCCGCCCCTTGGGAGGAGCGCTAAGCCGTAATCTCTGCCGAAACTCCAGCGGTTAACTGCAACAGATCGTCAGCCTGCAATTCAATCTCCAAACCTCGCCTGCCGGCACTGACAAAGATAGTCGCAAAATCCGCAGCACTTTGATCCACAAAGGTACGCAACGCTTTTTTCTGTCCTAGAGGACTTATCCCGCCCAAAAGATAACCAGTGGTGCGCTGCGCTAACTGTGGATCCGCCATTTCAAGCTTCTTCACCTTAGCTGCACTGGCAAGCTGTTTTAAATTCAAACTGTTCTTAACCGGCAAAATCGCCACCAACAGCTCTTTGGCTTCTGTTTGCACCAGCAACGTTTTAAATACCCGCGCTGGATCTAAAGCCAGCTTTTCCGCTGCTTCTAGGCCATAGGAAGCTGCACGGGGATCATGCTCATAGCTATGTATTTGATAGTTTATTTTTTTCTTCTTAAGCAAATTGATCGCTGGAGTCATCTACAGAACCCTTGAAATAAATACTCACGCTTTGTCGGTTTACTAACATACATCAATGTATGTATATTACTGCCCTACCCAAAAACACTGTATTCTACGCTTAATAGAGTTCATAATTAGAGTTGTTTTTTTCCCTCGCGTCAGCATTAACGCAGACATAATAAAAACAGCTCAAAATCATCTGCTAGGCACTCACCAAGGTGCTTCTAGCTAGGTAGCTCTAATTAGTCGGTATTTTATTGTTGTTTAAAGTGACTACGCTACTTTAAGTGTTACAACCCAATTTCAGGACTGCTCGACATGAATCATCCTTTTTCTCGCGCCAAGGCTTTATCGTTAACTTTGGCTACCAGCCTATTGATCAGCGCTTGTAATGCACCCGATGAAACCCCGCAGCAAGCCCAGCCTGCACCCAAAGTGGGCATCTACACTATCACTACCCAAGCCTACACTCTCACCAGCGAACTCCCGGGGCGTACTGCTGCGTATCGCATCGCTGAAGTTCGGCCACAGGTTAGTGGAATCGTTTTACAGCGCTTATTTAAAGAAGGCAGCGAGGTTAAGGCTAATCAGCAGCTGTACCAAATCGATCCCGCTATCTATGCCGCCACACTGAAGAGCGCACAAGCAAGCTACCTTTCAGCAAGCTCCTTAGCTGAGCGCTATAAAACCCTAGTGGCCGACCAAGCGGTTAGCCGTCAGCAATACGACGATGCTAAAGCCGCCAGCCTACAGGCAGAAGCCGCTCTTGAAAAAGCCAAAATTGACCTGCAGTACACCAAAGTGCTTGCACCTATTTCAGGTCGTATTGGACGCTCCTCGGTAAGCGAAGGGGCGCTGGTTAATAACGGCCAAGTACAAGAACTGGCTGTTATCCAACAACTGGACCCTATTTATGTGGATGTAACCCAATCCGCTAATGATTTGCTACGTTTACGCCGCGAAATGGCCAGCGGTCAGCTGGAAAAAGCTGGCGAAACTGCAGCACAGGTGAGCTTAAAGCTACAAGACGGCAGCGTCTATCCGCACCAAGGCACACTTGAGTTTTCTGAGGTTTCTGTAGATCCCAGTACCGGCTCTGTCACGCTGCGCGCAGTATTCCCCAACCCCGACGGTTTGCTATTACCCGGCATGTTTGTCCAAGCCAGCCTTGTTTCTGGTGTTAACAGCCAAGCTATCTTGGCACCTCAGCAAGGTGTATCACGCAACCCAAGAGGAGATGCTATCGCCATGGTTGTCAACCAAGACAATCAAGTCGAATTGCGCACCCTTAAAGCAGAAAGAACCTCTGGCAATTTCTGGCTCGTCAGCGAAGGTTTGCAGGACGGCGACCGAATCATTACTGAAGGGCTACAGTTTATTCAGCCGGGCGTGACCGTAGAAACTTATCCGGCTAAAAATGTGACGCACAGCAACTCCACCGAATCAGCCAAATAAGCGAGTTACTTCATGTCGAATTTTTTTATTGATCGCCCCATTTTTGCTTGGGTTCTCGCCCTCGTAACCATGTTGATTGGTGGCTTGTCTATTTTAAAGCTGCCCGTTAACCAATACCCCAGCATTGCACCGCCCACCGTTGGCATTAGCGTGTCCTACCGTGGTGCTTCAGCTAAAACAGTGCAAGATACCGTCGTGCAGGTGATTGAGCAGCAGCTCAACGGCCTTGATGGTCTGCGTTATATTTCCTCGGAAAGCAACTCGGACGGTAGCATGTCCATTAGCGTGACCTTTGAACCAACCACCGACCCCGATGTCGCGCAGGTGCAGGTACAAAACAAGCTACAGCTGGCCACACCGCTGCTGCCCCAAGAAGTGCAACAACAGGGAATTCGCGTGACCAAATCCGCGCGTAACTTCTTAATGGTGCTGGGTTTCGTCTCCGAAGACGGCAGCATGGACAAGAATGACATTGCTGATTATGTTATCTCCAACGTACAGGATGCTATTTCTCGTACTGCTGGCGTGGGTGACTTCCAGGTGTTTGGTGCGCAGTATGCGATGCGTATCTGGCTTGATCCCGCCAAACTGAATAACTTCGCGTTAACACCCGTTGATGTCGCCAATGCCATACGCACACAAAACGTACAGGTTTCATCGGGACAGCTTGGCGGCTTGCCGGCCTCACCCGGCCAACAACTCACAGCGACTATTATTGGTAAAACCCGTCTAGAAACACCGGAGCAGTTTGGCAATATTTTGCTGAAAGTGAAAAATGACGGTGCACAAGTCCGTCTGAAAGATGTTGCCGAGATTGAGTTTGGTGGTGAAAACTACGCCATTACCGCTGAGTTTAACGGCATGCCGGCAACGGGTTTAGGTATCAAATTGGCAACCGGTGCTAACGCACTCGATACCGCCAAAGCAGTACGGCAAACCATTGCGGAAATTGAACCCTTCTTTCCGCAAGGTTTAAAGGTTGTCTACCCCTATGACACCACGCCCGTAATTTCCGCTTCCATTAAAGGTGTAGTCATCACCCTAGCCGAAGCCTTTGCGCTGGTGTTCTTAGTGATGTACTTATTCCTGCAAAACCTGCGCGTTACGCTTATTCCCGCATTAGCCGTGCCTGTGGTTATTCTAGGAACCTTTGGTGTGTTGGCTGCCTTTGGTTACAGCATTAACACCCTCACCATGTTTGCCATGGTCTTGGCTATTGGTTTGCTGGTGGATGACGCCATTGTGGTGGTTGAAAACGTTGAGCGGGTGATGGAGGAAGAGGGTTTGCCGCCGCTTGAAGCTACGCGCAAGTCGATGGGGCAGATTCAAGGCGCACTGGTCGGTATTGGCTTGGTGTTGTCGGCGGTATTTATTCCTATGGCCTTCTTTGAGGGTTCTGTAGGTGCTATTTACAAGCAGTTCTCCGTCACTATTGTTGCAGCGATGGTGCTTTCGGTGCTGGTAGCGTTAATCTTTACCCCGGCGCTGTGCGTCACCATGCTTAAACCTATCCCCAAAGGTCAAAACATTGAAAAGCGTGGCTTTTTTGGCTGGTTTAACCGCTCATTTCAAAAAGGTGTCAATGGCTATGAACGCGGTGTAGGCAGCATCTTACGTCGTAAAGCACCCTACTTCTTTTTGTACCTAATCATTGTCGCCATTATGGGCTGGATGTTTACTAAGATTCCTAGCGCGTTCTTGCCGGATGAGGACCAAGGCGTGCTTTACGCGCAAGTGCAAACACCTGCTGGCTCTAGTTTTGAGCGCACCTATGATGTAGTTAAGCAGATGCGCGAATATTTACTCACAGAAGAGGCAGACACCGTACGCTCTGTGTTTACCATTAACGGTTTTAACTTTGCCGGTCGTGGACAAAACTCAGCCATGGCGTTTATTGGCTTAAAACCTTGGGAAGAGCGTACTCGTCCTGAGCAGAATGTATTCTCGCTAGCACAGCGAGCGCAAATGCATTTCTTCTCATTGCGTGATGCCATGGTGTTTGCCTTTGCCCCGCCTGCGGTAATGGAGCTGGGTAACGCCTCGGGCTTTAACTTTTTCTTACAAGATCGCGCCAGTGTGGGCCATGAAACCTTAAGTCAGGCACGTGACCAGTTCGTGCAACTGGCTAACCAAGACCCGCGCTTATTCCAAGTGCGTCCGAACGGCTTGCGTGATGAGGCGCAGTTTCAGCTGACTATTGATGATGAAAAAGCCAGCAGCATGGGCATTACCCTCAGCGACATCAACCAAACCCTGTCTATCGGTTGGGGCAGTAGTTATATCAATGACTTTATCGACCGCGGTCGGGTTAAGAAAGTCATGCTGCAAGGTCAAGCTGATGCGCGCATGAACCCGGAAGACTTAGACAAATGGTACGTACGCAACAACGAAGGTAAGATGATTGCGTTCTCCAGTTTTGCATCCGGCGAGTGGGTGTTTGGCCCACCCAAGCTATCGCGTTATAACGGTATTGCAGCAATGGAAATCCAAGGTGCAGCTGCGCCGGGCTACAGTTCGGGTGACGCTATGCTGGCCGTAGAAGAAATTATGCAAAAAATGCCTGCAGGTATCGGCATGTCGTGGACGGGACTTTCCTATGAAGAGCGTCTCTCGGGCGACCAAGCATTATCGCTCTACGCCATTTCGATCTTGGTTGTATTTCTCTGTCTAGCGGCTCTGTATGAAAGCTGGTCAGTACCCTTTGCCGTGATTTTAGTCGTACCCTTGGGAATCATTGGTGCGTTACTCGCCACCTACGGTCGCGGTCTGTCCAATGACGTTTATTTCCAAATTGGCTTACTCACCACTATTGGCTTGTCCTCACGTAACGCTATTTTGATTGTTGAATTTGCTAAGTCTTTGTACGAGCAAGGTATGGGACTGACTGAGGCAACCATTGAAGCCTGCCGTATTCGTTTCCGTCCCATCATTATGACCTCGCTGGCGTTTATCCTTGGGGTAACACCGCTGGCCATTTCCTCAGGTGCCGGTGCGGGCAGTAAACATGCCATTGGTACAGGTGTGATTGGCGGGATGATTGCAGCCATGGTACTGGCCGTATTCTTTGTGCCCTTCTTCTATGTGATAGTCACCAGTTTATTTAGCCGCAAAGCCAATACAAATACACAGGAGAATGCAGAATGAAGCTCCGCACTTTAACCTTGGCTGCTGCCTTAGGTCTTAGCGGCTGTAGCATGGCGCCAAAATACCAACAGCCCGAAGCACCCTTTGCGGCAAGCTGGCAAGCACAAGCACAGCAAAACGCAGAAACGCCTGATTGGCAGCATTTCTTTGCGGATGAAAACCTGCAGCTCTTAATTGAAACAGCGCTTGAGCACAATAAAGATTTACGAGTTGCAGCACTCAACGTCGAAGCCTTTCGCGCGCAGTACCGCATTGATCGTAGTGCGCTATTCCCTGCTGTGGATGCAGCTGGTGGCGGCAACAGACAACGTATTCCCAAAAATATGTCTCCCACAGAGGAGTCGACTATTAACAGTCAGTACTCCGCCTCTTTGGGTATCACAGCGTGGGAAATCGACTTTTTCGGCCGTTTAAACAGCTTGCGTCAACAGGCATTAGAAACCTATTTTGCTAGTGAGCAAGCCCAGCGCAGTGCCGAACTCAGCCTCATCGCCAACGTCGCTACGGCTTGGTTAAGCCATCAAGCCGATCAGGCTTCCTTGGCACTAGTGCAATCCACCTTAGAGACCTATGAAAGCAGCCTAAAACTGGTGCAAAGCCGCTATGACGCAGGCGTTGCTTCAGCGCTGGAGCTACAACAAGCCCGTACGGCTGCTGATAATGCCCGCGTAAGTCTGGCGCAATTCCAGCGTCAGGTTGCGCAAAGCCGCAATGCTTTACAGATGGTTTTAGGCGCACCTATTCCTGAATTAAAGCAAAACGTGGAGCTGTCTAGCGTGCAGCTTGCAGAGTTGCCGGTTGCGCTACCGGCAGAACTGCTACAGCGTCGCCCAGATATCCTACAAGCTGAGCATCAGCTTAAAGCGGCCAACGCCAACATCGGTGCGGCACGTGCGGCTTTCTTTCCCAGCATTAGCCTCACAGCTACTGCTGGCAGCATGAGCAATGAACTCTCTGACTTGTTTAGTTCTGGCAGCGGTACTTGGCTGTTTCAACCACAGTTGCGCTTACCGATCTTTAACGCAGGTCGACTCAAAGCCAGCTTGGATTACAGCAAGGTGCAAAAAGATATACGCATTGCGCAGTACGAAAAAAGCATTCAAACGGCTTTCCAAGAAGTGGCTGATGGACTAATCGCACGCAGCACCTACAACGAGCAGCTGGCTGCGCAAGATAAGCTGCTGGAATCCAGCCAAGCCTACCTTGATTTGGCCGAACGCCGTTACCGCGAAGGGGTGGATAACCAACTCACCTTGCTTGATGCCCAGCGTTTGTTATTTAGCACTCAGCAACAACGCATCAACACGCAACTGGCGCTACTGACCAGCGAGATCAACCTCTATAAATCTCTGGGTGGTAGCTACCAAGCGACAAGCGAAACTGCGGAGTAGCTTTAATTTGTGGGAGCGCAACTCTTGCGCGATTGATTGCCCAGCAGCACCGAAGCTGGTTTTTAGTCCGCATCGCCCAGAAGCTGGGCTGCCACAAAAGCGGTGCTGTGTAACGCACTCTTAGGTAGGAGCGCAACTCTTGCGCGAATGATTGCCCTGCAGCACCGAAGCTGGTTTTTAGTCCGCATCGCCCAGAAGCTGGGCTGCCACAAAAGCGGTGCTGTGTAACGCACTCTTAGGTAGGAGCGCAACTCTTGCGCGAATGATTGCCCTGCAGCACCGAAGCTGG
>LFTS01000091.1 GCA_001513435.1 Gammaproteobacteria bacterium DTU040 | reverse complement strand
TGCTGGTACTGTTTGTCGCCGTAATTTCAACGGCAGTGTTGGTGGCTTATGCGGCTAATGAAAGTCGCAATATGCTCAATGCCTTGTTTGTAGAAATGAGCAAGCGAGACAAGTTGCAAGCCGACTGGGGTCGACTGGTGTTGGAACACAGTACTTGGACTGCACATAACCGCATTGAAAGTTTGGCGGTTGAGCACTTGAATATGATTATTCCTGAGCCTGGGGCAGTAAGGGTGGTGACGCCATGACCAAGCTAAAAGGGTTCGGGTTCAAGCGCTATCATTTAATCCTATTGGGTTTTTTTGCCTTGGCGAGCATAGCGACGGCGCGTATTGTGCAGCTGCATATTTATCAGCATGAGTTTTTGTCTGAGCAGGGCGATGCGCGTAGTGTGCGCAACATACCGATTTCTGCCCATCGCGGCACTATTACAGACCGCAACGGTGAGCCGTTAGCGGTAAGTACGCCGGTAGTGACTCTATGGGCCAACCCCAAGGTACTGATTAATCAAAAACCGCGCTGGTCTGAGCTGGCTAAAGTGTTGGGCGAGAGTGAAAAAAGCCTTGCCGAGCGGATTGAAAAAAACGCTCAGCGTGAGTTTATGTACTTAGAGCGCTCTATGACACCTGAGCGCGGGCAAGCAGCGCAGGATTTACGTATTCCTGGCATTCATGTGCGCGAAGACTTTCGTCGTTACTACCCTGCCGGTGAAGTAACGGCGCACTTGGTGGGCATTACGGATATTGATGAACAGGGCCGTGAAGGGTTAGAGCTGGCCTATAACGAGTGGCTGGCAGGTGTGCCTGGTAAGCGTCAGGTATTGAAGAATTTACGCGGTGATGTGATTCGCGATGTGCAGGTTTTACAAAATGCTAAGCCGGGTCAGTCCTTGGCGTTATCCATTGATTTGCGCTTGCAATATTTGGCCCATCGAGAGCTGCGTAACGCGCTGCAGGAATTTAAAGCTAAAGCCGGATCGCTGGTGATTGTGGACGTTAAAACCGGTGAAATATTAGCTTTGGTAAATCATCCTACCTATAACCCTAACAACCGCAGTACTTACAGCGCAGAAGCGATTCGTAACCGTGCGTTGGTGGATGTGTTTGAACCGGGTTCAACAGTAAAGCCTTTTACTATTGCTGCCGCATTAGGTACGGGACGCTGGCAACCGCAGTCCACGGTGGATGTGGGTAATGGAGTGATGAAAGTAGGTCGCTACACAATACGTGATGTATCGCGAGGCGGTGTATTAGATCTGACGAACGTGCTGAAAAAATCCAGCAACGTGGGGGTCAGTAAAATTGCTTTGGATATAGGCGCTGAGCCTATTTATACCATAATGCAGCAGGTGGGCTTCAGCACGGATACGGGGCTGGGTTTTCCGGGCGAAAGCCTAGGTTACTTCCCTACTTATAGACGCTGGGGCATGGCAGAAATCGCAGCCATGTCCTATGGCTATGGTTTTTCTATTACCGCCGTGCAGCTAGCACATGCTTATGCCATCTTGGGTAATAACGGCCAAAGCAGTCAGCTAACATTTTTACAGCAAGAAAAACAAGGTCCTTCGATTCCCATTATCGAACCTGACATTAGTCACACAGTGATGGAAATGTTGCGCTCCGTAGTGGAAGAAGAAGGCGGCGGTGGCGTGCGCGCACGCGTACCTGGTTACCATGTGGCAGGTAAAAGCGGTACCGCCAAAAAGCAAGCAGTCAGTGGTGGTTACACCAAGGATAGTTACCGTTCATTATTTGCCGGTGTAGGTCCAGTGAGTGAGCCGCGCATAGCAGTGGCGGTTGTTATTGATGAGCCACGAGAAGGTGGGTTTTACGGTGGTGTTGTCGCTGCTCCAGTGTTTAGCCGCGTGATGGCGGGCTCTTTACGCCTGCTCAATGTGCGCCCTGATAACCTTGCGCAGCAAGTTGTTAAGCAAGGTCAGGCTGTTCGTGGAGGGCGCAGCTAATGCCAATGCCCTTAAATCAATTATTACCACAAGCACCCAGTAGCGTGCTTATTCGTGAGCTGACCCTAGACAGCAGGCAGGTCAAGCCCGGGGACTTATTTCTGGCCGTGCCGGGAGCCCAGGTTGATGGACGTTTGTATATCACTGATGCGATTGCCCGTGGTGCAGCAGCGGTGGCCTATGAAAGTGAAGGTGCACCGGATATTCAAGACAGTGCTGCTATGTTGCTGCCCGTTAAAGATTTACAAGGACAGCTATCAGCCATAGCCGGACGTTTTTACGGTGAACCTAGCCGAGCTTTGACCATGGTTGGAGTGACGGGCACTAACGGCAAAACCACAGTTAGTCAGTTGCTGGCGCAAGCGCTAGAGGCGCTGGGCGAAAAATGTGCGGTGATTGGCACGTTAGGCAATGGTTTTTTAGGCGCATTAAAAGCAGGTGTACATACCACGCCGGATCCTATTCAGTTGCAAGCTGCCTTGGCAGATATCCAGCTTGCCGGTGCTGATGCGGTGGTTATGGAAGTGTCGTCCCATGGTTTGCAGCAGCAACGCTTAGCAGCTGTGGATATGGATACTGCTGTACTGACCAATTTAACACGCGACCACCTTGATTATCACGGCAGCATGCGAGCCTATGCACAGGCTAAAGCACAGTTGTTTGCATGGCCTAACTTGCGCGCCCGCGTCCTTAATTTAGATGATGCGTTTGGTGCAGAGCTGGCGCAGCAATATGCCAAGCAAGGACTGAAAACCTACAGTATTGAGCGCACTGACGCGCATGTGCATTGCAGCCAATTTACGTTTGGCGTGGATGGCATTCAAGCCTATGTGGTGACCACTCAGGGTGAGGCTTGGTTACGCAGTTCATTGCTGGGCCGTTTTAACCTAAGCAATTTATTGGCGGTGGTGGCTACGCTGTCCTCCATGGGATATGCCATGGGTGAAATTTTATCGGTGATGCCTAAATTGCGCGCCCCAGCAGGTCGTATGCAGGCGTTAGCCCATGAAGGTCAACCGCTAGTTGTCGTGGATTATGCGCATACCACTGATGCATTACAGCAAGTGCTACTCGCCATTCGCCCGCATGTGGCGCAAGGCGGACGCTTGTGGGTGGTGTTTGGTTGTGGCGGTGATCGTGATAAAGGCAAGCGACCCTTAATGGCGCAGGTGGCGCAGACTCACGCCGATGTGCTGGTGGTGACGGATGATAATCCACGTACTGAAGTAGCAGCGGTAATTCGCCAAGAGATTTTAGCAGGGTTAACTGCCGAAATTGCAGTCAGCGAAATAGCTGAGCGTGCACAGGCCATTGCCTATGCGATTAGCGAAGCTCAGCCGGGGGATGTGGTAGTCATTGCCGGCAAAGGCCATGAAGGTTATCAAGAAATTAACGGCGTGCGTACGCACTTCTCCGATCTAGAGCAGGCGCAGCACGCGCTACAAGCCAAGGAGGTGACCGATGTTTAAACCGTGGTCACTGACCGAATTACAAGCCCCTTTGGCGGCGGATTTGTTGGGCGCCGATGTGCAGGTTCAGCGCGTGCACACCGATACGCGAACCCTGCAGACCGGTGATTTATTTGTCGCCCTGCAAGGTGAGAATTTTGATGGTCATGAATATTTGGCTGCTGCTGAACAGGCAGGTGCTGTTGCGGCAGTGGTTGACACCTGGCAAGAAGACAGTGATTTACCCCAGCTAATAGTCGCCGATACGCGTTTGGCTTTGGGGCAACTTGGCACACTTAATCGCCAAGCCTTTAAGGGCAAGCTGGTTGCGCTGACAGGATCCAGTGGTAAAACCACAGTTAAAGAAATGCTCGCCAGTATCGGTCGTGTCGCTGTGGGTGAGCCGGCGGTATTAGCTACACGCGGTAATTTAAACAATGACTTAGGCGTGCCTATGACCTTGCTGGAATTAGCACCGCAACATCAGTGGGCTGTGATTGAGCTGGGTGCATCACGCTTGGGCGAAATTGCTTATACCCGCACTCTGGCTCAGCCACAGGTAGTGCTCATCAATAACGCTGGCATGGCGCATGCCGGTGAGTTCGGTGGACCTGAGCAAATTGTTAAGGCTAAAGGTGAAATTCTTGACGGTTTGGATGCCAGTGCAACAGCCATTTTAAACAAAGATGATGCCGCCTTTACGCAGTGGGTCGCGCGCAGTAGTGCGGGTCGTGTGCTGAGCTTTGCTAAAGAAGACTGTCAGGCTGATGTGTACGCCAAAGATTTAACCCAGCATGTCAGTGGTTGCTATGGCTTTGTACTCTGTGCACCTGCGGGTGATATAGAGGTGCAGTTAACTGTGCCCGGTGAGCATAACGTCAGTAACGCTTTAGCCGCCGCTGCCACAGCAATTGCGCTGGATTGTGATTTGCCAACAATTGCTCAAGGTTTGCAGCAGATGCAGCCGGTAGCTGGACGTTGCATGGTGCATGCGTTGAGTGATGACAGCTATGTCATTGATGATAGTTATAACGCCAATCCTGCCTCCATGCGTGCCGCAATGGATGTGCTGGCAGAAATGCCGGGTGAGCGCATTTTATTGTTAGGTGATATGGGTGAGTTGGGCGAGTGGGCTGAGCAAGAGCATCGACAGCTAGGTGTGTATGCCCAGGGTAAAGCGGATGCGCTTTATGGTGTAGGCCAGCATATTCAACAAGCTGTGAACGCTTTTAAAGGCGAAGCAAAACATTTTTCCAGCCAGCAGGAGTTGTTGGCTTTCCTATCTGCTAAAACGCCGGCTTTGGCTAGCTATTTAGTTAAGGGCTCTCGCAGTGCTGCCATGGAAAACGTGGTTGCTGCGCTAATAAATACAAAAGAAGGTGGGTACTGATGTTGTTACTCATTGCTGAATATTTACAGCAATACCATAAAGGCTTTGCGGTGTTCCAGTACCTGACTTTGCGCGGGATTCTGGGCATTTTAACCGCATTGGTGATGTCGCTGTGGCTGGGGCCTTGGATGATTCGCACGCTGCGTAGTTTGCAGATCGGTCAGTCAGTACGTACCGATGGCCCGCAGAGTCATTTGTCCAAGTCGGGTACGCCCACCATGGGTGGCGCACTGATTTTGGCCTGTATTGCTATCAGTACTTTGTTGTGGGGCGATTTGAGCAACCACTATGTGTGGATAGTTTTGGTTACCACCTTGCTGTTTGGCGCGATTGGTTGGGTAGATGATTACCGTAAAGTGATCGAAAAAGACTCGCGTGGCTTACCCGGAAAGTGGAAGTATTTTTGGCAGTCGGTATTTGGTTTGGGCGCGGCCATTATGCTCTATAGCTTAGCTGAGTTACCGGCGGAGACGGCTTTGATTTTCCCGTTTTTAAAGGACGTGAGCCTACAGCTCGGGATTGGTTTTGTCGTACTGACTTATTTTGTGATTGTCGGCTCCAGTAATGCGGTCAACCTAACCGATGGCTTAGATGGGTTGGCGATTTTACCTACGGTGTTAGTGGGCGGTGCGTTGGGCGTCTTTGCCTATTTGTCTGGTCACGTAACCTTTGCTAATTATTTGTTTATTCCCTATATCCCGGGCGTGGGTGAGTTGATTGTCTTCTGTGGTGCTTTAGTGGGCGCAGGATTGGGTTTTTTATGGTTTAACACCTATCCCGCGCAGGTGTTTATGGGCGATGTAGGTGCGCTGGCGCTAGGCGCGGCTTTGGGTTTAGTGGCAGTGATGGTGCGTCAAGAAATCGTGCTGTTCATTATGGGCGGCGTGTTTGTCGTGGAAACCCTGTCGGTGGTGATCCAAGTGGCTTCTTTTAAGTTGCGCGGTAAACGTGTGTTTCGCATGGCGCCTATTCATCATCATTTTGAGTTACAGGGCTGGCCCGAGCCGCGCGTGATTGTGCGCTTTTGGATTGTCACCGTGGTGCTGGTGTTGATTGGTTTAGCCACCTTGAAACTGAGGTAAGA
>LFTS01000289.1 GCA_001513435.1 Gammaproteobacteria bacterium DTU040 | reverse complement strand
CCTGTTCTGCCTGAGTGCCTTCTCAATCGCCGTTGCGCGAGCTGGGCTAGCAGGAACACTGCCCATGCTAAACTCCCAGTCTCTTGAGATACATCCAAACTACAAAGGGCAGCTCCTTACGCTGTATTGGTATTTTGTGGTTCCCGCTAACAAACTTCAATTCCACCCTGCTGAGGGTTCTTTTTAAATAGAAAAATACATTCTGCGGTCTATACTTAGCCATATCTACATGAAAGGACTCAGGCGTATGACTAATAAAACCCCCAACCTGCTTTTTCTTCTAACAGCCTTGCTAGTGCCCAACACTGCGGTGCTGGCCAGCGACAGGCAAACAGAGTTCAACGATGATAATTACCAGCCACGCGGTGCTATCAATATAACACCGGGAATAAAAACCAAAAAAACACAGCGCAAACCCGCAAAAGCAGCTCAGCCCGGGCCGTTACGTTCGGTGAAATGGCAGTGGGAAGGTGCTGGTTTTTCCAGTAAGCGCAAAAGCCAGAGTAAAAACGCAGGCGTGTTTTATTATCAAATCCGCAACCGCAGCATTAACACCTCTAGCCTGTGCGACAACTACACTGCTGGTTCGCTAATTTATAGGGATTGTCGCAAAGCGGCTAAAAGGTACTTTAACGAACAATGCTCAAGCCAGTTTCCAGAGGCCTGCGGCGCCGCTGGAATGACGCCATAGAGCATAAAGCACCTATGACATCATCGAGCATCTATTATGCAGAGGCTTCTTTGTTAACTGATGCTGCTTTTAATTTGTCAGGGTTAATTAAAAAGTGTGCCAACGCGGGCAGTAACCAAATTGCACCCAGCATGTTCCAAAGGAACATAAAGGTCAGCATTAAGCCCATATCTGCTTGGAATTTAATGTCTGAGAAAATCCATGTTGCCACGCCAATGGCTAAACACACCCCGGTAAAGAGCACGGCTTTACCAGTTGATTTTAAGGTTTGATAGTAGGCTTCTTGCAGCGGTATGCCCATGCGTAAGAAGGTCTCTAGGCGACTGTAGATATAAATCCCATAGTCCACCCCAATGCCCACGCCTAACGCAATAACAGGCAAAGTCGCAACCTTAACGCCTATCCCCAACCATGCCATTAAGGCATTACCCAGTACCGAAGTGAGCACCAACGGTAAAATCACACAGGCCGTTGCCGCAACCGAACGGAACGTTAGCAGACACATAAAAATCACTGCACTGTATACCGCAATAAGCATCATGCCTTCAGAAGCAGAAATCACATCGTTGGTCGCCGCCTCAATCCCCGCATTCCCCGCTGCCAATAGGAACTGGTAATCATCGGTATTGTTTTGCGCAGCAAACTCTTCCACTGCAGCGACAGCGGTTGCGAGCGTTTGGGCTTTGTGATCCTCAAGGAAAATAAGCACGGGGGCTAGTGAGCAATCTGAGTTATACAGCGAGTCGGCACGGGAAATGGAGTTATTCAGCACGTGTGCGTTACGTGACAAAGCCTCCCACTTCAAGTTTCCTTCGTTCATGCCTTTAATCACCTGCTTGGCCACGGTCACCATGGATACCACCGACTGCACGCCCTGGGTATTTTCCATTTTCCAGGTCAGGTTATCCATCGCATTCATCACGTCGTACTTAGAGCACGACTCCGTGGGTGTTTTTACCATCAC
>LFTS01000228.1 GCA_001513435.1 Gammaproteobacteria bacterium DTU040 | reverse complement strand
GTGGTTTTGCGCCGGTATTGGATATCCGCCAAACCCTCACCCCACAGTTGCAGCTAGATAAAGGCGACAGTCAATTGTTGCTGATTGATTTGGGTCGTGGTCAAAACCGCATGGGTGGTTCGATTTTGGCGCAGGTGTACAAAGAGCTGGGTGATCACGCGCCAGATGTGGATAGCGCAGACGATTTAAATGCTTTCTTCGCAAGCATTCAACAGCTTAATGCTCAGGGTTTATTGCAGGCTTACCATGATCGTTCCGATGGTGGATTGTTAACCACGGTGGTAGAAATGGCCTTTGCTGGGCACTGCGGTTTGTCTCTGCAGTTGGATGCGCTAGGTATTCAAGCAGAGCAAGCAAATGCGGCGTTGTTCAGTGAGGAGCTGGGTGCAGTTATTCAAGTATCTAGTGAGAAACTGACGCAGGTTCAGGCTGTTTTTGCGGATGCTGGGTTAGCTGATTGCGTACACAGCATCGGACAGCCTGAGGCGGGTGATAGCGTCACCATTAGCTTGGATGGCATGCTACTGTTCAGTGCACAGCGCAGCCAGTTGCAGCGTATCTGGACACAAACCAGCTACCAGATCCAGCGTATTCGTGATAACAGTGACTGTGCACAGCAAGAATATGACGCATTACTGGACGAGCACGATCCGGGCTTAAATGTATCGCTAAGCTTTGATGTTAATGAGGACGTGGCAGCGCCCTATATCGCCACAGGAGTAAAACCAAAGATTGCGATATTGCGAGAGCAAGGCAGTAACGGACATGTTGAGTTGGCTGCAGCCTTTGAGCGTGCAGGCTTTAATGCTGTAGACGTGCACATGAGTGATTTACTGGCAGGTCGTGTGCAGCTGGCAGACTTTAAAGGCTTAGCGCCCAGCGGTGGTTACTCCTTTGGTGATGCCTTGGGTGCAGGGGCGGGTTGGGCGAAATCCATTTTGCTTAATGACTCACTGCGTGCCCAGTTTGCTGAATTCTTCAGCCGCAACGACAGTTTTACCCTTGGCGTCAACAATGGCGCACAGATGCTGGCGCAACTTAAAGAGCTTATTCCGGGTGCTGAGCACTGGCCGCAGTTTGTGCACAACCAATCAGAGTGCTTCGAGTCACGCTTGAGTATGGTTGAAGTGCAAGACTCGCCCTCAATCGTTTTGACCGGCATGGCTGGTTCACGCTTACCTGTGGCCGTAGCGCACGCAGAAGGGCGGGTGACTTATGCCAATGCGGATCAGCTAGCAGCAGCTGATAAGTCTGGTTTGGTGGCGCTGCGCTTTGTTGATAATCACGGGCAAGTAACCCAGGCTTATCCGGCGAACCCTAATGGCTCTGCTCAGGGTATGACGGGCTTTACCAGTCGAGATGGTCGTGTGACCTTGCTGATGCCTAACCCAGAACGTTTAGTGCGTACGGTACAGAACTCATGGCACCCTGACAGCTGGCAAGAAGATGCTGCTTGGTTGCGTATGTTCCGTAATGCCCGAGTTTGGGTGGGCTAGTTTCTAGCCCAAGCAAATAAAAAGCCGCGCCTACTTAACTAGAGCGCGGTTTTTTATGGCTGTATTGCACAGCTGTTTACCCCTGCTCAGCTGAGGTAAAGCAAGATTATGTGAAAAACGGAAACAGCATCGGCACCATGATAATCGTAGCGATTAAGACGATAACCGTGAAGGGTACGCCGATACGCACAAAGTCGCTGAAGCGGTATTGTCCAGGCCCAACTACCAACGTGTTTACAGGCGAGGAGATAGGCGTCATAAAGGCTGCCGATGCAGCCACTGCAACCGTCATCGCAAAGGGTGCGGGTGATGCGTTCATCGCTACGGCGGTGGCAATAGCAACTGGTGCCATAAGCACGGCCGTGGCGGTGTTGGACAGAAATAAGCTGGTAACGGCGGTAGACACAAACAGCACAGTGAGAATTGCCCGCGGACCCGAATCACCAAAGATACCCATTAAACCGTTTACGGCTAAATCAATACCGCCGGTTTTTTGCAAGGCGGCAGCAAAAGGAATCATGCCGACAATAAGAATAATGCTTTGCCAGTGAATCGACTTGTAAGCGCTATCCATATCAATACAGCGAAAAGCACCCATCAGCAAACAGCCGATGATGGCCGCTAATACGTTAGGCACTACGCCGGTAATCATTAGGGTAACCATAACAGCTAGACTTATCAAAGCATGTGGCGCTTTGCTTAGCGCGGGGGCAATGTTGTCTTTTTCTGCGGGCAAACTCAGTACGAGAAAATCGCGGCTGTACACCTGTAAGGCATGGATATGTTTCCAGTTACCGGCCACCAAAAGCGTATCACCAGCTTTTAGAACCTCATCAACTAATAAACCATCCAAAGCATTTTGATTGCGTCGCAGACCGACCACGTTGAGTTTGCGATGCGTGCGAAAACCCAGTTCTTGTATGGTTTTTCCAGCCAGGCGTGACTCTGGGGGCAGCATTACCTCAGCTAAACCTAATGTGCGGCAATGGTCGGCGAAATAGCTTTGTTTGATGCCTAGGGGTTCGACACCGAGTTCATGGTAAGAGTTAAGTAGATCAATGGTGGGGCTAACTAAGTGCACTAACAGCACATCACCAGCGCGTAATTCAGTGCTGCCCGTGGCGCTCAGGAGGGTGCGCCGGAAGCGTTGTTGGCGCTCTACTGCAATAACGTTAATGCCATACTGGGTACGCAGTTGCAGCTCGTTCAGTGTCTGACCCGTCAAAATGGAGTTGGCTTTTACGCGTAAACGACGTTCACGGCCATCAAGATTATATTCGCGTGCTAAATCAGCAATAGTGTGGCGTGGCTCACCCGCCTCTTTTTGACTTTGCTTACTGGCCAACCAGTGG
>LFTS01000258.1 GCA_001513435.1 Gammaproteobacteria bacterium DTU040 | reverse complement strand
GGTTGATATTAACCGCAGGGAAAACACGTTTTTCAGCAATACGGCGATCAAGCTGCAACTCCATATTACCGGTACCTTTAAACTCTTCGTAGATAACTTCGTCCATTTTAGAACCCGTATCGACCAGAGCTGTAGCAATAATAGTCAGCGAACCGCCTTCTTCGATATTACGTGCCGCACCAAAGAAACGCTTAGGCTTTTCCAAAGCATGCGCATCCACACCACCGGTTAAGACCTTGCCAGAGCTTGGAATAACTGTGTTGTAGGCACGTGCTAGGCGCGTAATAGAGTCGAGCAGAATTACAACGTCTTTTTTGTGCTCAACCAGTCGTTTAGCTTTTTCAATCACCATCTCTGCCACTTGTACGTGACGGGCAGGTGGCTCATCAAAAGTGGAGGCAAGTACTTCACCGCGGACTGTACGTTGCATTTCGGTCACTTCTTCCGGGCGCTCGTCAATCAGCAGCACGATTAAATGACACTCAGGGTTGTTACGGGTGATATTGGCAGCGATGTTTTGCAGCATCAGCGTTTTACCCGCTTTGGGCGGCGCAACAATTAAACCACGCTGACCTTTACCAATGGGTGCTGCCAAGTCGATAACGCGACCAATCAAATCCTCAGTTGAGCCATTACCGGCCTCCATAACCATGCGCTGATCGGGAAAGAGCGGGGTCAGGTTTTCAAACAGAATTTTGGTCTTGGCGTTTTCTGGTCGATCGAAGTTAATCGAATCAACTTTTAACAGGGCAAAATACCGCTCGCCTTCTTTGGGTGGGCGGATTTTACCTACAATGCTGTCACCAGTACGCAGGTTAAAGCGACGTATTTGACTGGGTGACACATAAATATCATCGGGTCCGGCTAAGTAAGAAGCGCCAACAGACCGCAGGAAACCAAAGCCATCTTGCAATATTTCCAATACGCCATCGCCAGAAATTTCTTCACCGCTTTTGGCATGGCGTTTTAATAAGGCAAAAATAATATCTTGTTTGCGTGAGCGAGCCATGTTTTCAAGGCCCATTTGCTCCGCCATTTCAAGAAGCTCGGTAACAGGTTTTTGTTTTAGTTCAGTTAAGTTCATATGAGATGAAATGTTCGATGGGTAGTGGGAATAACTCAGTGTCAGTTTGACTAGGTGTCAAAATGAGAGGCGAGTAGAGAAATATGAATGTGCCGCGTACTTAGCGTGTTAAGACGGCATGCAAGACTGTAACGACTTGCGCGTTACAACAGTTGGGAATTTACCACCAGATACACACAGAGTCCAGTATGCGCACTAAAGATTTGACTGTGCGCATACTTTCAGCACCCTATATTATAGGTGTGCATCCAAAAAGGCAGCGAGCTGACTTTTAGACATTGCACCTACTTTAGTTGCTTCAACGTTGCCATTTTTAAACACCATCAGTGTAGGAATGCCGCGTACACCGTACTTAGGCGGAGTACCTTGATTTTCATCGATGTTTAGCTTACAGACTTTTACCTTACCGGCATACTCTTCAGCAATTTCATCTAGCACTGGAGCAATCATTTTGCAAGGACCGCACCACTCTGCCCAATAATCCACCAGAACAGGTCCTTCTGCTTGTAATACATCCTGCTCAAAGCTGGAATCAGTAACGTTGTTGATGTGCTCGCTCATAGAACTTCTCCGTTTGTTGGCACGCATAAAACGCTGTCTATAATAGCCCGAGTTAGTGACTAATGAAACTATAGGAGTCCTGAATATATTGAGCAGCTCAAATTTTAGTGACCTATCGCTCCGCCTTTTTGCCCCTTTTTCTTTTTCTGCCTTTCCTTCGCCGCCCCTATCCAATTGATTTTATTATCTTTTAGAGAGTTCGCTTAAAGCTGTGGATTCGTTTTTCTCAGCTTAGGCTGGCTGTTTAATCGTTAAATCCAAGCCCCTAAATCCTTAACAAGCACCGGTTTATCCCCGGCAAGCCCGTGCACTTTGCATGTTTTATTGCGCTAAAACATTGGCTAAACATGCCATTCATGGCAGGATTAACCTTAGTTGCTTTGGATACTCATCTATGCCCCTCACTGCCACCAAGAATTTCCCCCTTATTGCAGCCATCGATCTAGGCTCAAATAGCTTTCATATGGTGCTGGCTAAGACTCATGAGCGTGAAATTAGAATTCTTGATCGCATTGGCGAAAAAGTTCAGCTGGCCGCTGGCCTCAATGAAGCCTTAAACCTAGAAGAAGAGGCTATTGAGCGCGGTTTAGAATGCCTTAGACGCTTCGCGCAACTGATAACTGATCTGCCCAAAGGTGCTGTTCGCATTGTAGGTACCAGTACTTTACGCATTGCTCATAACCGACAACACTTCATTGATCGCGCTAAAGAGATTTTGGGTCATGACATTGATGTAATTTCCGGCCGCGAAGAAGCCCGTTTAATTTACCTAGGCATTTCCCATACGCTAGCCAGCATTGACGATAAGCGGTTAGCGCTAGATATTGGTGGCGGCAGCACAGAGCTTATAATTGGGCAGCATTTTGAATCCCAATACCGCGGCAGCTTGCAGATGGGTTGCGTCAGTTATAGCCAGCGCTTTTTTAAAGACCTCATCATTTCTCCTGCGCGTTATGCGCAAGCCTATACCGCGGCACGTTTGGAGCTTATGGAAATTGAGCAAACTCTAAAACGTATCGGCTGGAAAGAAGCTGTAGGCGCATCCGGCACTATTAAGTCTATCGCGCAGGCCTGCTTTGCCGCAGGTTTTGGTCAAGGAGAGATCAACCAACCGGGAATAGCCTATCTCAAGCAGCAGCTGCTAAAGCTTAAGCATATTGACCAAGTTGATTTTCCCGGCGTTAAGCCCGAACGCGCCAGTATTTTTCCGGCAGGCTTAGCTATAGTGGAAGCTATTTTTGATGCACTAAACCTCGACCAAGTGCAAGCAGCCGACGGCGCTTTGCGTGAAGGTGTTTTATACGACCTGCTGGGTCGCCACCAACACGAAGATGTGCGCGAACGGTCGATTAATGCGCTGATGCAGCGCAGCCATGTCGATGTTGAGCAGGCACTGCGCGTTGAAAATAAGGCGCTTGAAGTGCTGCAGCAACTTGCCGAGCCGTGGCAACTAACGGACGACTGGCATAAAGAGATGCTGAGCTGGGCGGCGCGCGTGCATGAAGTCGGTCTGGATATAGCCCATTACCATTACCACAAACACGGCGCTTATTTGGTTGAGCACTCCGACCTTGCTGGTTTTTCTCGTCAAGAGCAGCAACGTATCGCGCTACTGGTGCGCGGCCATAGACGCAACATCCCTTTACAGCTGTTTAATCAGTGCGGCGATGACAGCCATGCTTTGCTCTATCTATGTGTGATTTTACGCCTAGCTATCTTGCTGTACCGAATTCGCGGCTCTCAAGAGGTTCCCGAGCTGCGCTTGCAAGCAACAGAAGATGCATTGGAGATTTTGTTTCCTGCCTGCTGGCTAGAAGAAAACCCCTTAACCGCAGCAGACTTTCATAAAGAAGCACAGTGGTTAACGCGCATCAACTTTAAACTCAGCCTAGGTGAGTACTTCTGCTAGAGTGGCACCTGCAACTTGTTTTATTGGTCTTTTATGCACACATATGACTAAGGAATAAAATGATTTTGTAAGTGCTTAATTTTTGAGCACATTGCACATAAAGACTTTGACTGCAACGAATAAAAGACTAATAAATTTGCTAGCGTGTGGATAACTTTGGCCTTCATGGCTACAATACCGGTTCGATTCGCCCATCAACTGAGGTTTCTCTGTG
>LFTS01000061.1 GCA_001513435.1 Gammaproteobacteria bacterium DTU040 | reverse complement strand
ATTTGATGAAAGTTCAATGATAACTTTGGTCTTCTATTGGTATAAGTACTTGTATAGTTGTGCGAATTTGCACAGAATCAGTCGCTACGCAAACAAAAAAAACAAGATGCATACAGGCTAAGGTCTACTCCCTGCAACTTACGTCCAATTGGGCGGAGCCAGTCAGAAAAGTACCATCCTGTGCCCTGTAGGAGGAATGTAGATGAGCCGTCACGATGCCTTTGCTGAAACTGGACGCGCTGCGGTACAGCAAAATATTCAAGGAACGTTGGACTTTTTAAAGCAGTACCCACCTTTTGATGCAATGGAAGCCTCAGAGCTCGGCTTCTTGGTGGAAAATTGTATTTTAAGATTTTATGCCCAAGGTGAGTCCGTTATTGCTCCAGAGGATGGGCCAGTAGAGCATCTGTACATTATTAAGCAAGGTCGGGTTTATGGTGAGCGACGTAAAGGACAGGGCACCAGCGATGAAACCACCTTTGAGCTCGCTGCCGGTGAATGTTTTCCCATAGCAGCTATATTAAGTGAGCGCGAAACGCGCACAGTACACGTTGCTGAAGAAGATACGTTCTGTTTTTTATTTAATAAAGCCGCCTTTATTAAACTGATTTCGCGCAGTGAACACTTTCGAGATTTCTGTGTGCGCGGCATGAGTAGCTTGCTTGATCAGGTGAATCAAAAAGTGCAGAGCCGTGCTGCTGAGTCATTAGGCTCGCAGATTTCGATGGACACCAAGCTGGTAGATATTGCGTCCATGCGCATGCCTGTGACCTGCACTAAGGATACTCCACTGCATGAAGCAGTGCAGATAATGCACGAGCAGCAAGTCGGTAGTATTCTTGTTGCTGATGTTTTGCAACGACCACAGGGGATTTTTACCCTGCGCGATTTGCGTCGCGTTATAGCTGACCCCAATACGGATTTACGTCAGCCCATGCAGCAAGTAATGACTGCAAATCCATTTTGCTTATCGCCTGATGCGACCGCTTTTGATGCCGCCTTAGCCATGACAGAGCGTCACATAGCACATATTTGCTTGGCGCAAGATGGCCGTATCGTAGGCATGGTGTCTGAGCGTGATCTGTTTTCGTTACGTCGTGTTGATTTGGTGCACCTAGCGCGAGCCATACGTACTGCAACAACCCTAGAGCAAATAGTGCAAATGCGCAGCGACGTGCGCGAGTTGGTAGAGCGCATGATTGCCCATGGTGCAAGTCCAGAGCAAACCACGCGCTTGATCACCCTGCTCAACGATCACACCACCTCAAGAGTGATTGAACTATGTATAGAAAAACATGGTGATCCTGGGGTTAAGTTCTCGTGGGTGGTATTTGGCAGTCAAGGACGGCGGGAGCAAACACTACATACGGATCAGGACAACGGGATTTTATTCGAGGCCGACAGCCAAGCAGAAGCCAATGCCATACGGCAAAAGCTGTTACCCATTGCGCGCGAAATTAACGTTGCGCTTGATGACTGCGGCTTTGCTCTGTGTAAAGGCAATGTGATGGCGGGTAATGCTGAGCTATGTTTGTCGAGCCGTGAATGGTCGAGCTATTACAGCAAGCTCATTCGTGAAGCCTCGGCAAATCGTATGGTGTATAAGGGAATCTTCTTTGATGTGCGCGCTGTTTGGGGTGATGAAGATGCTTGCGTGGCGTTGCAGCGTAACATGCTCGAAATGGTGGTTAATGACAAGGCATTCCAGAAAATTCTTGCGGAAGGAGCCTTGCAAAATCGCCCGCCCTTGGGTGGCTTGTTCCGTAACTTTACTCTGGCCAAAAAAGGTGTCGAAAAAGATACTCTGGATTTGAAAATAAAAGGCTTAGTGCCCATCGTTGATAGTGTTCGTGTGTTGGCGCTAAGTCATGGTATTGAAACCAATAATACGCTGGACCGTATACGCCAACTGGTGCGCAAGGGCATAATCGAACGTTTAGATGGTGATGCCTATATTGAGGCTTACCACTTTATTCAGTTGATTCGCATGCAACAACATCAGCTGCAAGCCGAGCAGGGTGTGGCGTATTCAAATCGTATCTATCCTGATGAGCTGAATACACTGGACCGCCGCATTTTGCGTGAATCGTTTCGTCAGGCCCAGCGTTTGCAAAGTAGTTTATCGTTTAGGTATCAGCTGTGAAACTCTTTAAATGGTTTAGCAAGCGTCCCGAAGTGGATGAAAAAGATATGGCGCGCTTATATGCCTTGCCTGCGCCAGAGCCCATTGCTGAACAGCCATTAGCTAGCCAGCGCTTTGTGGTGGTGGATTTAGAAGCAACGGGGTTGAATACGCTAAAAGATAAAATTTTATCGATTGGTGCTGTAGTTATTCAAAATAACTCGATAGAAATGGGACAATTACTGGCGCGTACACTTAAGCGTGAAGGGCATAAAGTCAGTGAAAGTGTGCTGATTCACCAGATTGCCCCGAGCGATGTGGCGGCGGGTGAACGCACAGAAACAGCGCTGCTGGATTTTTTAGAGTTTGTGGATGTCAGCCCGCTGCTTGCCTTTCATGCGGATTTTGACCAGCGTTTGCTGATTCGTGAATTCAAGGATATTTTTGGTTTTAACTTTAAACACCCGTTTTTCGATTTGGCAGAAATCGCGCCAATGCTCTACCCCGATCACGGTATGCGCTGTCCGACTATGGATAGCTGGGTCGAGTTCTTTGGTTTGCACGTATTACAGCGCCATAACGCCTGTGCCGATGCGATGGTCACCGCTGAGCTAATGCTTATTTTTCTCAAAAAAGCTCAAGCCCAAGGCATACATACGCTGAAAGATTTAGAGGTCAGTTTGAATAACTGGCGGCGCCGTAAATCCAGCACGATGTCAGTTTAATACCGCGCAATACGCTTTATGGGTTGTACCGTTTGTCGTAAATAGTGCACAAAAGTGCCATCATGCCGATATCACTACCAGTTAGGTTGTAGCAATACTGGGAGGCAGATATGCATATTGTGGCAAGCAGTAATCTGAATATTCAAACAGAACAGCAGTTAGTATTTGGTCGCGAGGTCACCGAGTCTTTGCGATTTAATAACGGCGCGCAGAGTATTCATTATCAGCGGCAGGAAAAACAGCTGTTTGCCTCGGCTGAACAGATGCAAGTGAGCAGCGAACCTAAGCCTGCTTTCTCGAAAGCGGCGCTTGATAGTTATGCAAAAAGCATTGTCCCTTCAGAAAACCCTTCAACCAGCCGTGCTAATACGCCTCAGCCAGAAAATGCACTGGCCGATTTTGCGCCCGATGAAGCAGATGTAGAAAAGTTACGCATGTTACTTGCCGCTTTGGCGCGCCTTAATGGCGATTTCACTGCCTATCAAGCTATGTTTGCTAAATTTAGCCAAGAAGAATTATCTGTGATCGCTAACACAGCGCCAGTTAACTCCAGTGTTGCTGCGCAAAAGGTATCCGCATCGAATAATGCTGCGCCTTCACTTAGCTATGACTATCACGTTACCCAATGGCAGCAACAAGAATTGAGCATGCGCAGTAGTGGCAGTCTGACCACAGCAGATGGTCGGACGCTAGACTTTAATTTTGCGATGCATATGCAGCATACTCAGGCCAGTCATGAATCAGTGAGTATCAGAGCAGGAGCTGCCTTAAAAGATCCATTGGTGATTAATTATGCCGCTAGCTCTGCGCAGTTAAGCGCTCAGCAAATGCAGTTTGATTTGGATGCTAATGGCCGTAAAGACAGCCTAGCCATGCTAGGCAATGGCAGCGCTTATTTGGCTTTGGATAAAAACGGTAACGGACGTATCGATGATGGGCGCGAGTTGTTTGGTGCGCTGTCGGGTGATGGTTTTGCTGATTTAGCCCGTTACGATGATGACGGTAATGGGTTTATTGATTCGGCAGATGCCGTGTTTAAGGATTTAAAGCTCTGGTTGCCGGATAGCCAAGGCACAGGCCGCTTGCTGAGCTTGGCTGATGCGGGTATTGGCGCGCTGGCGCTGCAGCATGCACAAGGAAGTTTTGATTTGATTGCCAATAATGAGTTGCAAGGTCAGGTGCGTAGTAATGGAATCTTCGTTTTTGAAGATGGTCGCATTGGCAGCATGCAGCAAGTGGATCTGGTGGTTTAAATCACTGCCTACTGAGGTTTGAGCAGTTCGCGCAGTAGTTCGGTATGTTTGCTTTGCTGCTTATTGAGGACGAGTTGATTGGCGGTAAAAATAGCTTTGAGCTCAGCCAGCGCCTGATTGAAATCATCGTTGATGATCAGGTAGTCAAACTCAACATAGTGACTCATTTCGTTCACGGCTTGACGCATGCGGTTTTCAATCACATCACTGTTGTCTTGCCCTCGGTTCTGTAGGCGTTCGCGGAGCGCTGCTTGGCTGGGCGGCAAGATGAAAATAGACCTAGCTTCGGGCATAAGGCGTCGAATTTGCTGCGCACCTTGCCAGTCAATTTCTAAAATCAGATCGTAACCCTCAGCTAGAGTGTCCTGCACCCATGCTTGTGAGGTGCCATAAAAATTACCAAACACTTCAGCGAACTCAAAAAAATCACCCTGATTAATCATTTCCTGGAACCTGTCTCGAGCAGTGAAATGATAATTGACGCCATCTTCTTCGCCGGGACGCATAGGGCGAGTGGTGTGCGAGACAGAAACACGAATAAAGGGAAGGTCGCTCACCAAAGACTTTACTAAGCTGGTTTTCCCTGCTCCAGAAGGGGCGGACAGAATATAAAGAATTCCTTTTTTACTCATGTTTTAACTCACTAAGCCGATTCAGTGTCACGCTGGATGTGAAAATGCTGTGCTTTTAAGACGCGCTAGTTTAACCAAACTTGAGTGTTATAGCATGTTTAAATTATTAGATGGCCGGTGCAGTAACTTTTTGTGCTGTTGCGCCAGTTAAAATAACTATGTAGCTTGCTAGTCATTGAGTGATATCAAAACAACACTGTCTGGGAGTGGCAAAATCTCGGCTGTTCATGGTGAGGGCAGGTACATCAGTGAATCATGTTTTGAGTGGCCGAGTTTCAAACTCTAAAAATAGGGACGATTAATGCTAAAAATCAAAAGTAACCTTGGGCTTAAATTAATGTTGGGCTTTGCTTGCATGCTGATACTGGTGGCAGGCGGGATAGGGTTTTTATCGGTAGACCGCTCTGGTCAAGCGTTGAGAGAGCAAATTAATAACACATTGCCACACATGGCGCACGAAGGAGCGAAGCTGGTACGCAGTCGTATTGATACGCAGTTGCGTGCTATTGAAGAGCTGTCGATGCGGCCGGAGTTCGATGGCAACATTGGCAATGTACAGCTCGATTTTTTGGCACAAAGCAGTCAACGCCTAGGTTATTTAGGTATGGGTATTGTGGATAAGAACGGTATTGCCCATTACCCCGATGCACCCTCGGCTGATTTAGCGTCTAGGGACTACATTCAAAAAGCCTTCCAAGGTCAGACCAATATGTCTGAAGTGATTATTAGTCGAGTTATTAATAAGCCTGTGATCATGTTGGCTGCTCCCGTGTATCAAAATGGCGAGGTAGTTAATGTTTTGATTGCACGCATGGACGGTACTTTGCTCAGTGAAATTGTGGATGATCAGGGGTATGGCGCTCAGGGTAGTGCGTTGATTGTGAACGCGCAAGGAACACTGATTGCCAGTCCGGACCGCAGTCATGTGTTAGAACAGTTGAATCCTGGTGAGCAAGCAAAAACCAATCCGGATTACACCTCCCTTGGCGCTGCAGTTACTCAGATGCTCAACCAAAAACAAGGTGTAACCAGCTATCAGTACTTTGGTTTGCAGCGTATTGCTGGGTTTGCGGCGATTCCCGGCACGCAGTGGGTGTTGGCTGCTGTGGCTGACAGTGACGAGGTGTTTGCTTCACAGGTGTCGTTACGCTGGCTGTTAATGGGTCTAACTCTGATGTTTATTGTTTTGGGCATGCTGGCGACCTATTATTTTGCACGTAAAATCACTTCACCACTCAGACGCGTCAGACGCACGTTACTAGAAGTCAGTAACAAAAGTGATTTGCGTTTGCGTGTTCCAGTGCTCAGTCAGGATGAAGTAGGGCAGGTGGCAGAAACGGTCAATGACCTGCTGCAGCATTTCCAAACGATTCTTGGTGAAATTCAGGCAGCCAGTATTAGTGTGGCTACCGCTTCTGAGCAAATGAGCTCTTCTAGCTCACAGGTGCTGCAAACCGTGGATGAGCAAGAAGGTCAGACCCATCTGGTAGCTACGGCTATGGAAGAAATGAGCGCCAGTATTCAAGAGGTGGCAAACAATACGATTCAAGCAGCGGAAATGGCGACATTGGCGCAGCAAGAAACGGGTGAGGGGCATCAAGCGGTGCGCGGCTCGATTGATGCGATTACGACCCTAAGTGAGCAAATTCTTAACTCGGTTAAGGTTATCGAAGAGTTAAATACCCATACCAAGGATATTAGCCAAGTATTGGATATGATTCAGGGCGTTGCTGAGCAAACCAACTTGCTGGCGTTGAACGCTGCCATCGAAGCCGCGCGTGCCGGTGAGGCTGGTCGTGGTTTTGCGGTAGTAGCCGACGAGGTACGTTCGCTGGCAGGCAATACGCGCAATGCGACAGATACGATTCGTGAAAAAATGGAAGTGTTCCAGCAAGGCTCTTTGCGTGCTGTAGAACAAATGCATGCTAGTGCCGAGCTAACGCGCAATAGTGTTGAACGCGCGCAGGAATCAGGTACAGCCTTAGACCACATTCAAGGGGCTGTGGGTCGTATCGAGTCGGCCAGCTTGCAAATCTCTACAGCTGCTGAAGAGCAAAGCCAGGTGGCGCAGGATATTACGGTGAACGTCAGTGGCCTAAGCCAAGGGATTGTGCAGGTGGCGCAGGCAACCCAGCAAACCGCAGAAGCCAGTCGCCAATTAGCGACACTGGCGCGCCAGTTAAAAGAGCAAGCACAGCAGTTTAGCATTTAAAGTCCACTGCAAATCAGCCAGCAGGCGCGCATTGCAAATACATCTATGCGTGCCTGTTGCTTTTCTCCCCGGTACTACTTTTTCTAACCGTCAAATCGCGCTTGTCATGCACTTCAGTTAAGCTGATAGTCCTTAGGACGTTAAATTCGCCCTAAACAATCTCTGTTGAACCCGTATTTAAAGAGCGTTTTAATGACTATTAATTGGCTGATGTTAATTGTGGGCGGCTTTTTTGAGACGCTGTTTGCTATTAGCTTAGGCAAAGCGCAACAAAGTGTTGGCAAAACGCAAGCATTTTGGTTGGCGGTATTTTTGCTGTGTGTATCTTTGAGCATGTTTTTGCTGTACAAATCTATGGGCGGTGCAAAGCCTATTCCCGTGGGTACTGCTTATGCGGTTTGGGGTGCCATAGGTGCAACAGGCACAGTGATAGCCGGCATATTGCTGTTTGATGAACCTGCGACCTTTTGGCGAATGTTCTTTTTAGCCAGCCTGATTGCTTCGGTCATTGGTTTGCAGTGGGTAAGTTCACAGGGTTGAGGTGGCGAGTGGATTTAAATCTAGCGCGTACTTTTTTGGCAGTGGTGTATAGCGGCAGTTTTATTTTGGCTGCCCAGCACCTGTGTGTCAGTCAAACCACCGTAACTGCACGGATAAAAAATCTAGAACAACAGCTCAAGGCGCAGTTGTTTTTGCGTAACGCAACAGGGGTTAGCCTTACCGAGCAGGGCGAGCTGTTTATTCCTTATGCCCAAAGTTTTCTCAATACGTGGCACGGTGCTGTGCAGACAATGCAGCAGCAAAACCAACCGCAGCCCTTAAAGCTGGCAGCTGAAATTAGCCTATGGAGCCCATGGCTTACGCGTTGGTTTAACAGTCTTATTAAACAGCAGCCGGAGTTACATGTAACGGCTACGGTGGCTGAAGCGGCAACCCTGTTATCAGGCCTGGATAGTGGTGAACAGAATGTGGTGCTGGCGCATCAGCCTTACTACCGTCCTGATATGCAGGTTGAACAGCTGGTTGAGGAAAAACTTATTCAGGTGGCCCATCCGCAGCAGCCTGAACCTTGGTTGTTTATCGACTGGGGTGTTGCTTTTAAGCAGCAGTATCAACTCGCCTTCCCAGGACAGAGCCACGCGCAAATCCAAACCAATCTAGGTCCGTTAGCGTTGCAGCTTATACTAGAGCACGGCGGCACTGGGTATTTTCGCACCCATGTTGTGACGCCTTATTTGGCCAGTGGGCAGCTGGTGCGTAATCAGTCAGCGCCCGAGTTTTCTTTGCCTATTTATGTGCTTTATAAAAGAAGCAATACACACCCCGAGCTGCACTTAGCGCTTGAGTTGTTGCGTAGTTTAAGCGTCTAGACTGGTTTGTAATGCGAGCCTGTCTGGCACACACACTAAACCGGTTTCCTGCTCAACACGCCTAGCCTGACTTAAATTATCTGCAAACGGTAGCATCGCTGCCTGATTGGCTTCGTGGCCGGAGTAACGCAGCCACTGGTTCACAATAAGCGGTGCGCAGACGAGTAACACAATTAAACTAAACATGTTGTAAGTCTCCTTGTGGTTGAGCTAAGCGATTATCCCTGAGCGTTAACCAGCAGTTGATAGCAAATAAAATCATACCAAAAGCAAACAGGCTGCCACCGATTAGGCGTGCTACGTAGCCGTAGTGACTGGCACCGATGGTTTCAACAAAGGAATAACTGAGCGTGCCGTCTTGGTTAATAGCGCGCCACATTAAGCCTTGGCTAATACCGTTGACCCACATGGCCGCGAGGTACATTACTGTACCCACTGTAGCCAGCCAGAAATGGATGTGAATCAGTTTTGTGCTGTACATGCTTTCACGGTGCCACAGTCTTGGAATCATGTAGTACAGACTGCCGATACTGATCATCGCCACCCAGCCGAGCGCACCGGCATGCACGTGACCAATAGTCCAGTCCGTGTAGTGGGAGAGTGAGTTGACGGTTTTAATCGCCATCATTGGACCTTCAAAAGTGGACATGCCGTAGAAGGCCAGAGAAACCACTAGGAAGCGCAAGATGGGGTCGTAACGTAACTTATACCACGCGCCTGACAGCGTCATCATCCCGTTGATCATGCCACCCCAGCTGGGGGCAAGCAGGATCACGGACATGACCATGCCTAAGCTTTGTGCCCAGTCGGGCAGGGCGGTGTAGTGTAAGTGGTGCGGGCCGGCCCAGATATAAATAGAGATAATGGCCCAGAAATGCACAATCGAAAGGCGGTAGGAATAAATCGGACGGTCTGCTTGCTTGGGTACGAAGTAGTACATCATGCCTAAAAAACCGACGGACAGAATAAAACCAACCACACTATGCCCGTACCACCACTGGATAAGTGCATCAGTAGCACCTGAATAAGCGGAGTAGGACTTGGTTAAAGTGACAGGAACTGCGGCACTGTTTATTATAAAAACCATCGCGGTTACGAAAATAAAAGCACCGTAAAACCAGTTGGCTACGTAAATGTGTGCAACCTTGCGTCGCGCGATGGTGGCAAAAAACAGCCAAGTATAAACAAGCCAGAGTGCAGCCAAAACTATCGACAGCGACCACTCCATTTCGGCATATTCTTTACTGGTGGTGGAACCCATGGCATAGCTAATTACGATAAGCACTAATAAAACCTGCCAACCCCAGAAAAATATCGAGGCCATTAGGTCTGAGGGCAATCGTGCATAGCTGGTGCGCTGAACAATATAAAAAGAGGTGGCAAACAGCGCGCTACCGCCAAAAGCAAAGATAACCAAGCTGGTATGAATAGGACGAACACGACCAAATGTCAGCCACGGGGTGTCGAAGCTCAATGCCGGCCATACCAGTTGAGCAGCCAAAAACACACCAAAGCACATGCCGACCACACCCCAGACAATGGTTGCCAGGGTGAACTGGCGTACAACTTTGAGGTTGTATTCAGGTACTTGAATTGAATTTTGCATAATGACTCACGCAGCCAATACTACAAGCATGCAGCACAGCTACGGCCTCTGTTAGATAATTGACTTGGATCAAGAGTAAGAGTGTGCTGAGTACTTTGCTAATGAAAAATATTGCGCTGAGCTAACAATAAAGCTGATAGGGTTTGATTGATATGGATTTACGGCTTCTGTTGGAGCGCACGCTTGCGTGAATGTGCTTTTCCGGCTGGGTTTATGTTCTGCATCGCGCAGAAGCTGCGCTCCCACACCGCGGGTCTTGTTGGGGTGCAGCAGCTGAGCTTCAACAAGAGTTTGCTGCAATAAACAGATACGCCAAGCAAGAAACTCATTTAATCTAACCCTACAGTTTTGCTATATATTGGCATCACTGTCTAATAGGGTAACGCCAATGCGCTGCTCGGTACTGATGTTTAGAGGTTGGCTATGACCCTTGAGATTTTTCTCGTTCTGTTAATCACAATGGTAGCGCTGGTGCTTTTTGTTACTGAGAAGCTCCGCATTGATGCCATTGCGATTTTGGTATTAGTCAGTCTGACCTTGCTGGATCTGGTTAGCCCTGGGCAGGCGTTAAGTGGTTTTAGTAATGCTGCCACTATCACCGTGGCTTCCATGTTTATTCTTGCTGCTGGATTACAAAACAGTGGCGCCTTAGCCGGCATACAAAGACTGCTTAGCGCAGCGCGTTCCCCCTTGCAATTTATGCTGATGTTATTTGGCTTGCTGGCGCTGATTGCCCCTTTCGTTAATAACACTGCCGTGGTAGCTATTTTTATTCCCATAGTTATTGCAGCCAGTTTAAAAGTGGGCTTGGCGCCCTCTAAAGCATTGATTCCACTGTCTTACGTGGCGCAAATGATGGGGGTGGTCACGCTCATTGGTTCATCCACCAACCTGCTGGTGAACTCCATTGCTAAAGATCTAGGTCATCCAGGTTTTAGCATGTTTGAGTTTTTCCCCTTGGCTGTCATTTGTGCCATCGCCGGTTGCCTGTACCTACTGACGTTTGGCCGCTGGTTATTACCCGAAGTACGCAGCGCGGATTTGGAAAACCTGTACGAGTTTGGTCATTATATTAGCGAGTTAAAAATCACCGAAGACTCCAAGTTGCTGGGTGTCAGTGTCGAAGAGGCGCAGCTGAGTAAAAATTACAACGTCTTTATTCTGGAATTACTGCGTGACGGGGAAAAATATTGGGCGCCACGTTCAGAAAAGCTGCAAGAAGGTGATATTTTACTGGCACGTGGGGTTTGGTCTGCACTGGAAGCTCTGAAAGATGAGCAAAAACTAGAGTTTAATACGCAAACAGATTTTCAGCTTAAAGGACGTAAGCAGGGGAAATCAGTGCTCACAGAGGTCATGATCGCACCGCAATCCCGTGCAGCGGGTCGTTTACTGGCTGAGTTAAATCGCAGCTGGCGCTACAACGCCTCGGTCATGGGGGTACAGCGCCGAGGACAGGTATTACGCAGTCAGCTTAATAGTTTGCGGTTGCGTATCGGTGATATTTTACTGCTAGCGCTACCGGAAAAAGACCTTGCTGCGCTGCGTAAAGATAAAAGTGTGATTGTGATTTCCCAGCGTGAAGCCAGCCAAGACTATGGTTGGCGTGCACCTTTTGCCGTTGCCACTATGGCCGCTGTAGTTATAGTTTCGGCACTCGGTTGGTTACCCATCGCTATTTCAGCGCTTACAGGTGCCGTTGCTATGACCTTGGCGGGCTGCATTCATGCCGATGACGTGTATGAAAGTACCGACTGGTCCATTGTGATTTTAATTGCTGGGTTGTTACCGCTGGGGATTGCTATGAGTAGCAGCGGTGCGGCTCAGTTTTTGGTGGATAACAGCATTGGCTTGGTGAGCCACTTAGGTCCGCATGTGGTGCTTGCGGTGCTTTATCTGATGGCGTTGTTATTTGGCGAGTTGATGAGTAATTCGGCGGCGGCTGTCTTATTGACACCTATAGGGTTTTCTACCGCACAGCTGATGGGCGCTGACCCTACGCCGTTCTTGATTGCCATTACCTTCGCCGCCTCAACCAGCTTTATGACCCCGGTGGGATACCAAACCAATATGATGGTGTATAGCGCTGGTGGTTATAAGTTCAGCGACTTTATTAAGGTGGGTTTACCGCTTAACAGTATCTTTTGGGTATTGGGCGTGATTTTTATTCCACTGTTCTGGCCGTTTTGAGCCGCCTGACGTAACAGGCAAGACGTCACTAAAGTGCTAGCATAATAGTATTATTATATTTGATATAATTACCTGCTTTATTGGCGGAAACTCCGCTGTCCTGCTGCTCGAAAATACTGGAAAGCATACATGTCTTGGTCCCGCGCTTTTAATGGTTCATTAAAAGTTAAGCTTATTTTACCTTTCGTTTTGTTAATTCTAATTCTCACTTTGGTTATTGGCTGGCTGTCGTGGTGGGCGAGTAGTCGCACAGTGGCTAATTTGAGCGAGCAGTTGATGCTGGAGATGACCCACCGCATATCGCAGGCGGTGGATCGACATATGTTCGGTACTGCTGCAGTACTTGAGACGGCTTTTCCAGAGGGCATGCACGCGCCTGATGACATCAGTGCAGAGCTGAAAGAGATGACTACGCGCTTTTACACCGCAGCCTCCATCTTTACTGACCCCAGCGACTATGTGTATTACGGTAATGAGCTTGGTCAAGGCTTGGGTTTACAAAAATTGGTGGACGGCACAGCGCAAGTGCGGATGAAATTACGTGCGCAAGACAAACGAGATTTTTACCTGTTGCACAATATCAATGCCCAGCCTGAATATCGCTTTACTGAGAGTACGCTGTTTGACCCGCGTGAACGGATTTGGTATCAGCTTGGGCGTGATGCGTCGCAGCACACTTGGACGGCGGTTTACTTGGATTTTGGTACGCGTGAACTAGTAGTAACCCGCGCGCGTAAGGTGAGCAATCAACGGGGCGTATTTGCGGGCGTTGTGGCAACGGATTTGTTTCTATCAGAATTGAGTCGCTTTGTGCAGCAGCTACCTGTCACCGCGAATAGTCGAGCCTTTATTGTTGAACCCAATGGTGAGCTGATTGCCGCCTCCAGTGTGCCGAATGTTCGTAACAACGAGCAAGGCAAGGCGGAGCGGGTCAACGCTAGCAATAGTGGTGATGAAGTTATTGAGCAAGCGTGGGCACAGCTGCATGCCTTGTTGCAGCAAGCCAACCACTACAATGATGAATACGTCCATCAGTTATCCTTCACCGATAAAAAGGGCGAGCAACTTCATTTGTCGGTCATAAATATTCGCGATGATGCGGGGCTTAGCTGGTATGCCGTGATTGCTGTACCCAGTACCGATATCCTGTCCGATGTACGCGCCAACACACTGTTGGTAATTCATATTGGTGTTTTGGCGCTGTTGATTGCAGTGGGTATCGGCTGGCTGGTTTTTGGACGAGTCGCTCGTGATATATCTAAGCTATCCGAAGCGGTACGCAGCACCGGTCGCGATCTCACAGACGTTTCTGAGCAGGCAAACAGGCATGATGAGCTGGGAGTGCTGGCGCGAAGCTTTACCCAGATGCGTAGCGAGCTGTTCACTGATAGGTTAACCGGTGTAGCCAACCGTATGGCATTGGAATATAGCTTGGATAACCTGCTATTTGAGCGCAAACCCACGAAACAGCCCTTTGCGCTCCTGTTTCTGGATTTAAATAAGTTTAAGCCGCTTAACGATACCTTTGGTCATGACAAGGGTGATCGGGCACTGTTCGAAACTGCACAGCGTATCCAGAGTGTCCTGCGCGACCATGACGTGGTAGCGCGATTGGGCGGTGATGAGTTTGTGGTGCTGCTACGTGAAGTTAAAGAGTTAAGTGCCGTTGAGAAAATCATCGCGCGCTTGCACGAGGAAATACAGCAACCCTTAGATTTTTGTGATGGTTTTAGCCTTGGTGCATCTATAGGTTTGGCGATGTATCCTGAGCATGGGCAAGACGGTGCAAGCTTACTCAACTATGCAGATCAAGAAATGTATAATGATAAGCAGCGCACCCGCACAGTCAGATGAAGGGGCTAGGCGAAACGGACGGTTGAAAACACAGCCTAAAATTGATTTTTAAAAGGTATTTTCTATATGGGAATTGCAATCATGACCTCGGGTGGTGATTGTGCTGGGATGAACCCTGGCATCAAACGCTTTGTGGAATACAGTATTGAAAAAGGGCTGAAGCCCTATTTGATCTGTGATGGCTTAGAAGGCTTGATCGATAACCGTATTCAGCCAGCTACGCATGCGGATGTGGCGGGTATTATCACCAAGGGTGGTTCGGTGTTGCGCTCATCACGCTCGGCGCGTTTTTTTGAGCCTGAGCACCGTCAGCAGGCTTATGACAACCTTAAAGCCCATGGCATCGACATGCTAGTGGTTTTGGGTGGTGATGGCTCTTTTCGTGCACTGGATGTGTTTTATCGCGAGTTTGGCATTGCGTTTTGTGGTATCCCAGCGACCATTGATAACGATATTTTCGGCACAGATTATTGCTTAGGTGTAGATACCGCACTGAATGTTATCCGCCAAGCTACGGACCAAATCCGCGATACCGCCAGCTCGTCCAGGCGCGCGTTTGTTATTGAAACCATGGGTCGCGATTGTGGTTATTTGGCGTTAGTTTCTGCGCTGACCAGTGGTGCGGAAATTTGTTTAATTCCAGAACTTCCCTACGATCTAGACAGCTTAAAAAAACGCTTTCAAGCAGAAATTGCTGATGGGCGTACCTACATGATTGCTATTGTTTCTGAAGGTGTGGACTTTGCCCCGCAACTGACCCGCTGGCTGGAAGAAGAAGTGGGTATGGAAGCACGACTGACAGTCCTAGGGCACACTCAGCGCGGTGGCAGCCCCACAGTACTGGATCGCCTGCGTGCATTTGAGTTCGTTACTATTGCCATTGATGCGCTAGTGACCGGCAGTAATGACGGCGTGGTGTTCTACAAGAACTGCCAAATGGCCACACGCTCTATCTCAGAGGTAGTGTCCGGTCGTAGCGAGATCAGCCCCGTGTATCTCGAAGAAGGGCGTAAATTAACGCGCTAGGAGAAGCCTGCGCTTGACTAGTGTTCACCCTAGGAGTTAGATGGCTAGGGAAGCGCTGAGTAATTGCCTGCGTCTGCTAAATGTAAGCAGACAATAGGCGGCTACCTATACGACTTAGGGAACCTCTGAAAATCTCAGCTTATTATTGAGCTTTTCAGAAAATTACTCGAAAACTC
>LFTS01000027.1 GCA_001513435.1 Gammaproteobacteria bacterium DTU040 | reverse complement strand
GCAGTTACTGCTATGGGTGGCGCCCAAGACCGCGCTGGCTATGGTACGGAACGCGTGGAGCGTGCTGCACAAAGCTTGCATGTCATTGCTGCAGAGGTGGCAACCATCAGCGATATGAACATGCAAATCGCGACTGCAGCTGAGGAGCAGTCTTCAGTGGCTGATGAAATCAACCGTAATGTAACTACGATCAGTCAGATTGCGGACGAGACTTCAGCAGGGGCGACCAAAACATCGCAGAACAGCGAAGAGTTGGTGCGCCTAGCCGCCGAGTTAAACCATTTGGTTGGACAATTTAAACTCTAACCCACAAGTCACCTTTTAAGCCCTGCCATTGGTAACAATAGCAGGGCTTTTTTTATGGCTTTATGGCTTCATTTAAAGCGTTGATACTGCGTGTTATTTGCGCTCGATAGGCTTGAAATTCTTGTGCGAGCCCAACCTGTTCAGCGTGAATCTTTTCCAGTTCTTGTTGCAGCTTTTGTAAGGCCAACTGATTGCTATGGTACTGCTTGAGTTGTTCATTGAGCTGTTCAGAGTGCTGGGCTAAGGCTTCAAGCTCAGCATGGATTAGGGTTAACTGTTGATTATGGGTTTGGTTAACCTCCAACTGCTGGGATTGCTGTTGCTGAAAAACTTCTAGCTGCTTAAAGCCGAGCTTAACTTCGCTACCCAGCTGTTGCTGAGCGGCATCGACGGCCAGCAAGCCTTCTTTTACTGCGTTGGCATGTTGTGTTAAGCGTTGCTTCAGCTGCTCCTGTTGCTTGGAGAGCGAACGCACCTGCTCAGTGTTTTTGCCTGTTTGTGTGTTGATAGCCTCAAGTTGCTGCTGCAGTGTTGTGAGTGTGCGGCTCAATGTTGCGATTTTTGATTGAGCGCTGCTCTGACTGGTATTGAGCTGTCCAGAGATAATCTGAATATGTTCGACCGCATCACCACTGATTTTGGCGAAACTGTCTTGTGTGGCGATAAGTTGTTGCTCCAGTAGCTGCATGCGCTGATGATAGTTGTAGGCTAGAGCACTTGTGCCTGCAATAATGCTTGCTATGGCGAACCAAATAGCTAATGGGCGAGGCTTTTTGCTGGGTTGATTAAACAGCCGAGAGGTTTCGCCGGGTAAAGGTTCAAGTTGAATGCTGTCATCTGACTGTGCGGTGAGGCTGGGTAGCTCATCATTAGGCTCGGGAGTGTTTTTGTTAGCTGGCATGCAGAGATCTTTTAACCTTTTCGTTAGCGGCAGAGTCTGTGTTATAGCGTAAAACTGCGCATAAGTGAATTTGCCTGTATTGGTCAGCAATCCTGGCTAGAGGTTTTAATCTGTAGCGCTCAGCGTACCAAGTGCGCTTCTTCTAGGCAGCGCATCAACACACTGACCTTATCAATAGACTCTTGATACTCGGCTTGCCAGTCAGAACCCTGAGTGATGCCACCGCCGCCCCAGCAACGCAGTAACCCATCTTGGGCCAGCAGAGTACGAATAGTGACTGAGCTGTCGAAATGACCATGGTTGGAAAGATAGAAAACCGAACCGCAGTACACTTCTCTAGAGCCTGCTTCGAGCGTATCAATCATTTCAATGACGTTGTTTTTCGGTGTGCCGCTAATTGAGCCAGCCGGAAAACAATGTTGGAGCAGGTCTAGAGCATCCTTACCCTGGCTGAGCTGGCCGGTAATACAGCTAACCAAGTGATGTACATTGGCAAAGCTTTCCAGCTGACATAACTGCGGCGTATGCAAAGTATCGGGATGACAGCATTGCACCAACTCTTGCAGCATAAGCTCGACAATCATCAGGTTTTCGCGCTGATCTTTATCGCTGTTGCGTAACTCTTCAGCCAGCTGCTTATCAAGCAGCGCAGTTGCGCCACGCGGGCGTGTGCCTTTTATGGGATAGGTGCGAACCTGCTGCTGTTGCGCCTGTAAAAAACACTCGGGCGATGCGCTTAATACGGCGTCTTGCGCTCCAAGGCGGATAAAGCTGGCATAGGGTGTGGGGCAGGCCGCACGTAAGCTGAGGTAGGCTTGCCAAGGGTCGCCTTGATAATAACTGCTAAAGGATTGTGCGAAGTTCACCTGCTCGCACTCACCTTGCTCGATTAGGCTTTGAATACGTGCAATGGCAGCTTGGTACTCATCTGGCTGAATTTGCGCCTGAAACGGCTGGGATAGTGCAAATGTTTCAGTTGTTTTTGGCGCGGAAGGGTTAAACAAGGCAACAAGCTGTTGTTGCCTGGCCGCTGGAACGCTGGAGTGGCAAATCAGTCCAGTGCGCTGCGACTGATGATCATTGATGAGCGCCCAAGGATATAAGCCGATACTGGCTGGAACCAACTGGCTTGCATGCCGGCTTTTAGGCACGCCAGCGCTGTAGGCAAGGTAACCTAGTAAGCCGCCGGTAAAGGGTAAGTCTGCCACTGGGCAGGCTTCAGCAGGCAGAGTGTGCAGCATAGCGCGCGTGCGGATTAAAAACTCACCGGTAGACTCGTTGGGCTGCAGTTGTAACTGTCTGCTCGGCCATGCGCTACAGATATCGTAGCGTCCGGAGGTGCAGTGAGGACGTCCGGAATCCAGCCATATAGCTCCCGGTGCAGCCTGAATACAGGCGAAATAGCCGCTGGTGTCAGTGACGTAAGGAAGTGGGTAATACTGGCTAGACATACACTCAGCTAGAGCTCGTGATTAGTGTCAAATAAGGACTGAGCAAGGTTAATACGCTGCTGCGGACTCTCTTGTGTGCCCGTCAGCTTGAGCTGCTGTAAATGCTCTTCTATGGCATGTGCTCTATGGGTAAGTCCTGCGTTGTTAGCGATTTGGATATTCAGGCCCGGGCGCGCATTGAGCTCAAGAATTAGCGGACCAAGCTCTTGGTCTAGCACCATATCGACGCCGATATAACCTAAACCACATAGCTCGTAGCAGCTTGCTGCTAATTCCATAAAATTTTGCCAGTGCGGTAGTTGCACGCCATCAACGGGGTTTTCAGTGTCTGGGTGTTTGCTGATTTTGTCGTTTAACCAAGTGCCTTTCAGCGTAATACCGGTAGCTAGGTCAACGCCCACACCGATTGCACCTTGGTGCAGGTTGGCTTTGCCGCCAGACTGGCGGGTCGGGAGGCGTAGCATGGCCATAATAGGGTATCCCATCAGTACGATGATGCGAATATCAGGCACGCCTTCGTAACTGATGCTTTTAAAGATTGGGTCGGGCGTAACGCGGTATTCAATCAGCGCACGGTCTCTAGCGCCTCCTAGCGAATACAGGCCGGTCAATATGTTGGAAACCTGATGTTCAAGCTCATCATGACTCATCAACTTGCCTGATACCGTTTTGTAACGCCCTTCGAAGCGATCAGCAATAACGATAATGCCGTCACCACCTGCGCCTTGAGCTGGTTTAATCACAAAATCCTTGTGGCCTTCGAGGAGTTGGTGCAGCTTGCTAATACCTTTTTCTGTCTCAATGATGCCGTACATTTCGGGTACTTGAATACCGGCAGCTATCGCACGTTCTTTGGTGAGGATTTTATCGTCAACTAGAGGGTATAGGCTGCGCTTGTTGTATTTAAGCACGTAGTCAGCGTTGCGGCGGTTAATGCCCATAATGCCTTTGGCCTCAAGCTCACGCCATGTTTTGATTAAACCAAGCATGTCACTAATCCTTGAGGAAGGCTTTAAAGCGGAAAAGTTCGGTTAAGCGATAACCACGATAACGTCCCATTGCCAGCATAAAGCCCGTCATGATGAGCAGGGTGCCGGGGAAGGTGAAGATAAAGTAGCTTAGCTGCACAGAGCTCATTAAGAAGTACGCCAGTGAAGCGGCAAACAAAGTGCCTATAGCCACTTTAAAGGCGTTGTTACCGCCGCGCTCTTCCCACGTAATAGACAGACGCTCAATGGTCATGGTCAAAATAACCATTGGGAAGAGCGTAACTGACAGCCCGCGTTCCAAACCGAGTTTGTGACTGAACAGGCTGATGCACGCAAATAAAATCACTACAAAGGTCAGCACGACGGATAGTCGCGGCAGCATCTGTAGTTTTAAATGCTCTAAATAGGAGCGTAATGATAAACCAAGCGCGGTGATTAAAGTAAATAACACAATCCCGAAAACTAGCTGGGTTTCGCGGAAAGCCAGCGCAATCAACACTGGAGTAAAAGTACCTAGCGTTTGCAGACCGCCAATGTTGCGTAAAATCAGAATAATCAGCACGCCGACAGGGATCATCAGCATGATGTGGTAATTCTGCTGCTCAGCAAAGGGCAGTGCATAGAGGGAGTAATCCAAGAAGTGGCTGCTGGCATCACTGGAAAGTTGAGCTAAACGCATGGCGTTTATTTCATTCTTATTGATGCTGAAGCTTATTTGTGGATTAAGACCGCCTTCTAGATTAAAGGCAGGTTCATCACCATACCACCAGACCAAGCGATCTTTAGGCATGCCTTGCTCGCCGGTTTGCGGATTAAAATACAGCCATTTTTTGCCATTAAAACTACGCAGCCACAACTCAGGTTCTTGGTTGCTACTGCTTTCTAAGCGTATGGTGTGCATGCGTTGGATAGGCACATGGGCGATGGATAATACCAGCTCGATAACCTCTGCTTTTTTGGTGCTCGAGTAGTCGCCCCTTAAGAGGAGTTTGGCATTATCGTCATTCCTATTGTTAACTTTCTTGATCGCTTCGGTCACAAAGGTTTCTACATCAGCGGAGTTTTGTCTAATGGAAGCCAGCAACGCTTCAGCGGCAATTTTTTCTACGCCATCCACCGCAATGCTTTCGCGGTAAACAGGGCCTTTGGCTTTGCCTTCTTCAAGGTTGTAGCGACTTGAGGCTACAAGACGGTAATACAGCGTTTGTTTGCCGGATGCGCGTCGTGCTGACCAAGTGATACGTCTGTTATTGTCGAGCTTGTTGATACTTACGCCGTAGTTGTTAGATATGAAGCTCTCATTAAGAATAACGTGGTTTTGTTCGGCCGGTGGTGCAAACATTTGCAATTTGACTGGTTCATTGGTTTTTGCCTGAAACTCAACTTTGGCATCGATATTCCATAGGTTGTCTACTTCGTGTTCGGTCAAGGGAATATTGAGCACAAATATCTGATAACCCGTAATCAGAGCACCTAGGCCGACTAACAGGGTGATAAGGATTTTTAAATGTAAGTTCAGAGCGCGCATGGGTTAGTCAAACTCGTGAATGTTGATGGTGTTTAGCGTTGGTGTTTGCGCTTGGTATTCAAGACTAGGATCCACGATGGCGTTGAACTGCTGCAGTGCTGTGGCCCCTACCAGCATAGGGAACTCAAAGCGGCTACGGTCGGTAAGGTTCACTTCTATGGCGTGCTGTTGAGTGCCCATAGTTGCAGTCATGGTAACCACGGGGCGCTTGATGTAAGAGCGCTGTACTTCAGGTTTAAAGTCACCGTCACGGCGTTTGATTTTACTTACTCTGGCCAGAGGAAGTTCGTAAGTGTGTGGCGCAGCATCTTCAATGGCTAAACGAAAACGCACCCAAGGCTCACCGTCTTTATCAAAATGTTCAATGTCTTGTGCGCTAAGTGATGAGGTTTGAGCACCTGTGTCTAATTTGGCTTTTACGAGCAGGCCAACTTCTGCAATCAGTACTTTTTCGTAAAGCCCGTAGATGTGTTTTTCTGCTGCATGGGTTGTTTGCATGGCGGTGACACTAGTTAAGCAGGTGAGGAAAAAAGTTTGGAGTATCAACTTTATTTTAAACACGTCTATTAAACCCTATAAGAATTCTTGATTTGTTCGCTGTACGGACGAAGCAAATGCAGGCATGAAAAGGAGCACCATTCTAATCAGCTAAGTGAAAAATAACTATGGGTTGAGTAGAGGAACCTAGAAAATAATCACCCAGAAGTAGTGGGTGCAACTCAGTGTGCTGGTTAATGCTAAACCGCTCATTAAAGGCTAGTTAAGCTAGAAGGTTGTTATTTGCGCGCCTTTAATAAGCAAAAAATACAGCCCTCGCCATTTAAACAAATGCCGTGCTGTTGGCGCCAGTACGCCTATAGTGCCTTCTTTTAGTAGTGCCTCCTTTCATGGTGTTTTATACTCCTTAATACTGTTGCAGAGAGTGCAGTCAAAAAACACAGGGTTCTCGACCAAGGTCGCATGATTGTTGACAGTATTCTTGATATTGTCGACAATCAGTTCTATATGTTGGGTTTTATGTCCTGCGGGAATGAGTAGGTGTAGACAATATGCGAGCAGAGGTTGAAGAGTTGTCCGGAGTTGCAGAAGAGTCTTATACGCTCTCGGAGCAAGTATTCCGCAATATTCAAGCTGCGATTGTACGCGGTGAAATAGCTCCTGGCAGTAAAATATCAGAGCCAGAGCTTGCGCGTACCTATGGTATCAGTCGCGGGCCATTACGCGAAGCGATTCACCGCCTTGAGGGGCAACGCTTATTGGTGCGTGTTCCGCATATCGGCGCGCGCGTGGTTTCGTTGTCGCATAAAGAGCTCATTGAGTTGTATGAAATCCGCGAGTCATTAGAGGGCTTGGCTTGTCGCTTGGCCGCCGAGCGTATGACTGAAGAACAAATCGCGCAATTGCGTGAAGTGTTGGCGACGCACGAGCGCGATGCGGCTTTCCAGGCGGGAATCGATTACTTCCAGCAAGAAGGCGATTACGACTTTCACTACAAAATCATTCAAGGCAGCAATAACCAGATGTTGGTCAAGTTGCTGGGTGAAGAGCTGTATCAGCTGGTACGCATGTATCGCATTCAGCACTCATCCACGCCTAACCGTCCACAACAAGCCTTTAAAGAGCACCACAAAATTCTTGATGCCATTGCCGATGGCGATGGTGAACTTGCTGAGCTGTTGATGCGCAGACACATAGCCGCATCAAGGCGCAACGTTGAACGTTATTTTCAAAGTGCCAATAGTGCACAAACACCAATAAGAGGTTAATTATGAGCCGTAAAACTCCAGGCCAGCTTTTTCGTGATGCGGTAGCTAATGAGCATCCATTACAGGTTGTAGGTGCTATTAATGCCAACCATGCTTTGTTAGCAAAGCGTGCTGGTTTTAAAGCGATTTATTTGTCAGGTGGTGGTGTAGCGGCAGGCTCGTTAGGCTTGCCAGACCTAGGTATTTCCACTTTAGATGATGTACTCACTGACGTGCGCCGTATTACGGATGTCTGTGATCTGCCCTTGTTGGTGGACGTGGATACTGGTTTTGGTTCGTCTGCGTTTAACGTGGCACGTACCGTTAAGTCCATGTGCAAGTTTGGCGCTGCGGCCATTCATATTGAAGACCAAGTGGGTGCTAAGCGCTGTGGTCACCGCCCGAACAAAGAAATCGTGACCCAGCAAGAAATGGTTGACCGTATTAAAGCAGCCGTAGATGCGCGTACTGATGACAGCTTTGTCATTATGGCGCGTACTGATGCGTTGGCGGTTGAGGGTTTGAACTCTGCGCTAGACCGCGCTGCTGCCTGTATCGAAGCCGGTGCGGATATGGTTTTCCCTGAAGCCATTACCGAGCTGGAGATGTATAAAACCTTTGCTGATCGCATCAAGGCGCCGATTTTGGCTAATATCACTGAGTTTGGCGCAACACCGCTGTACACCACTGAGCAATTAGCTTCTGTGGATGTGTCCTTGGTGCTGTACCCGCTTTCTGCTTTCCGTGCCATGAATAAGGCAGCGGAAAATGTGTACACCGCGATTCGCCGCGATGGCACGCAGGAGAATGTTGTCGATACCATGCAAACCCGTATGGAGCTTTACGACCGCATTAACTACCATGCTTTTGAGCAAAGCTTAGATGCATTATTTGCGCAAAAGAAAGGTAACTAACGCACTAAAACCAGAGCCAAGGCGCTGGTTGTGTGGCAATTAAAAGTTCAATTGAACACCGTTAAAGCGTCATTATAAAAATTACGAGGACTACACTCATGGCTGAAACAAAACCAAAAGTACTTAGCGGCGCAGGTTTGCGCGGTCAAATCGCTGGACAAACTGCACTGTGCACCGTGGGTAAAGAGGGCGCTGGCCTGACTTATCGCGGTTACGATGTGCGTGATCTTGCTAAGAACTGTAAGAAGTTTGAAGAAGTTGCTTACCTGTTGTGGTACGGCAAGCTACCTAACCAAGCTGAATTGGACGCCTATGTAACGCGTTTGAAAGGTATGCGTGATCTGCCTACAGCACTGAAAGAAGTGCTTGAGCGCATTCCTGCCGATGCTCACCCGATGGACGTGATGCGTACAGGTGTTTCCGTTCTAGGTACCTTGGAGCCTGAGCTGTCTTTTGATCAGCAGTTGGATGTAGC
>LFTS01000002.1 GCA_001513435.1 Gammaproteobacteria bacterium DTU040 | reverse complement strand
CGCGTGTATTGATTTTAATGAATAAAAAATTAGGTGGGAGACGTATGTCAACAAATGTGTCAGTCGATGAGCAGCTTGAAATAATTAAACGAGGAACAGAGAGTCTGCTGGTTGAATCTGAATTAGTAGAGAAATTACGTAAAGGTGTGCCGTTGCGCATTAAAGCGGGTTTTGACCCGACTGCGCCTGATTTGCACCTTGGTCACACAGTGCTGATTAATAAATTGAGAGCATTTCAAGAGCTCGGGCATCATGTGGTTTTTCTGATTGGTGATTTTACCGGCATGATTGGTGACCCAAGTGGGAAAAGTGCGACGCGCCCGCCATTAAGCCGTGAGCAGGTGTTGGCCAACGCTGAAACCTATAAAGAGCAAGTATTCAAAATTTTAGATCCGCAAAAAACTGAAGTGGCATTTAACTCGACTTGGCTCAATGAGCTAACGCCGGTGGATTTCATAAAGCTGGCTTCTACTTATACGGTTGCGCGAATGCTTGAGCGTGAAGATTTTCATAATCGCTATACCAGTCAGCAGCCTATTGCGATACATGAGTTTTTGTATCCGTTGGTGCAGGGTTACGATTCGGTTGCTTTAAAGGCGGATGTTGAGTTAGGCGGGACGGATCAGACCTTTAACTTGTTGATGGGGCGCGAGCTGCAGCGCAGTTACGGCATGGAGCCGCAATGTGTTATCACTGTGCCTTTGCTGGAAGGTTTGGATGGGGTGAAAAAAATGTCCAAATCGCTTGGCAACTATGTAGGTATTCAAGAGCCACCTGGGGTGATGTTTAATAAGATCGTTTCAATGCCTGATGAGCTTATCTGGCGCTACTACGAGTTACTCAGCTTTAAATCCATGCAGCACATTGAGCAGTTGCAGCAAGACGTAGCGGCTGGCGCGAATCCCAGAGACATCAAAATAGAGTTGGCGCGCGAGCTCATTGCACGTTTTCATGGTGAAGAAGCGGCAGCCGGCGCGCACATGTCGGCGGGTAATAGGTTGGCAGATGGAGAGCTGCCGGAAGACCTGCCGTACAAGGAAGTGCAGGCCGATAATGAATTACCGATCGCTGCAGTGCTTAATCGTGCAGGTTTGGTAAAAAATGCCGCTAGTGCGCGCAACTTGCTCGAAAACGGCAGTGTAAAAGTTGATGGCGCTGTGGTGCAAAAAGAGTTTGTTTGTGAGCTGGGTAGAGAGTATGTCTGTCAGGCGGGTAAGAGAAGTTTCGCAAGAGTGAAGCTAGTCAATAGAGTTTAGGGTGCGCCGTACTGTCAAAAGTAGGGCGGCAAAAAATTATTTTTTAAAACCCCTTGACGTAAAAAGATTGGCCTCTATAATACGCCACCTCAGAT
>LFTS01000034.1 GCA_001513435.1 Gammaproteobacteria bacterium DTU040 | reverse complement strand
AGTGGCGATAAACCGCCAGTGTTTCTGTGGGGTTAAATGCTATAAAGGTTCTTTTACCTCTTTGTATGCAGCTGTTTCTATTTAAAATAGAAATTTTTGATACTTTGGTATAAGGCTTGCTGTTGCGGAGCGATTTTTGCAATCTATGTAGCAGGTGAGCACTGGTCTCGCTGATGGTGATAATAAAAGTTTCATTCTGGAAACAACCAAAACTATCTGTAAGAGGAATTCTAGATGTTAAAAACAACCGCTAAAGCACTGGTTTGTGCCGTATCTATCGGCTTGGCTGGCATTGCCCATGCAGCTGATCCAATAGTTATTAAGTTCTCACACGTAGTAGCAGAACACACCCCAAAAGGTCAGGGCGCGCTGCTGTTTAAAAAGCTGGCTGAAGAACGTCTACCCGGCGAAGTAAAGGTTGAGGTGTATCCAAACTCATCCTTGTTTGGTGATGGTAAAGAAATGGAAGCCCTATTAATGGGCGATGTGCAAATTATTGCACCTTCGTTAGCGAAGTTTGAGCACTACTCTAAGGGTATTCAAATTTTTGACTTGCCGTTTTTGTTTGATGACATGGCAGCTGTAGACCGTTTCCAAAAAGGTCCAGCAGGTCAAGAATTGCTGAGCTCAATGGAAGACAAAGGTATTACGGGCCTAGGTTACTGGCATAACGGTTTGAAGCAGCTTTCAGCTAACAAAAAACTGCTTGAACCAAAAGATGCCCGTGGTCTGAAGTTCCGCGTACAAGCATCAGCGGTACTGGAAGAGCAGTTTAAAGCGGTACGTGCAAACCCACGCAAGATGAGCTTTGCTGAGGTGTACCAAGGTCTGCAAACGGGTGTTGTAAACGGTGCAGAAAACCCCTACTCCAACATCTACTCGCAGAAAATGCACGAAGTGCAGAAATACATTACTGAGTCTAACCACGGTTTGCTCGACTACATGGTTATCACCAACACCAAGTTCTGGGGCGATCTACCTGAGCATGTAAGAACTGAACTGCGTGCCATTATGGATGAGGTGACTGTTGAGGTGAACAAGCACGCGCATGAGCTGAATATGCGTGATAAGCAGTCCATTATTGATGCGGGTAAAACTGAAATTCTTTATCTGACCAAAGAACAGCGCGAAATGTGGCGTGAAGCGATGCGTCCGGTTTGGAAGAAGTTTGAAGCAGAAATCGGTGCTGAGCGTATCAAAGCCGCTGAAGCTGCCAACCAAGAGTAAGATGTAACAAATAGCACTAAGGTAGTGGCAACGCTGCCTTAGTGTTTTTTAATAATTGCAGAGGAGTCTGCGAATAATTGGTCGGATAATTATTCAGAGACTCTTAATTAATGGGGATATTCAATGGGCACAGTAGGCCGAATCTGGGCGCGCTTTGAGGATGGATTTATCGTCTTCTTGCTTGCCGCAATGACATTGGTAACTTTTTTCTATGTGGTTTTCAATAACCTCTATGGAGTTTTTTTCTCCATTGCAGAATGGTTTGAAGAAGACTCTGCCGCCTCAGATTTTTTTTATGCGGTGGGTGATTTTTTCCTGGATGTGGTGCAAACCATGACATGGAGTAATGCGCTCACTAAAGCGTTGTTTGCTTGGTTAATATTTTTTGGTATTGCCTACGGTGTTCGGGTGGGAGGTCATATAGGTGTTGATGCGCTGGTTAAGCTGGGCTCGCACAGAACGCAGAAAATCATCGGCATCGTGGCCTGCTTGGTCTGTATAGGCTATGCCGTGCTTTTGTCTGTCGCCAGTTACGGCTGGGCTACGACCTTGCTAAAGGCGAATATTGGCGCGGATGATTTAGGTCATTACGGCATCAAGCAGTGGCATATCACGCTTATCGTACCTCTTGGTTTTGCCATGGTGTTTGCCCGATTTTTGGAAATTCTTGTGCGTATTTTAACCAATCAACAAACGGGCTTGGGTTTGGCTGATGAGGCCGCCGATGCGATGAAGTTAAGCAGCAAAGAGGAGAGCCAGTAATGACTATTGGGTTTCTCTTTATTGCGCTGTTTGCGCTGATGCTGATTGGCGTGCCGGTTGCTATCTCTTTAGGTTTGGCCGGCTCGTTAACCATTATTTTCTTTAGTCCTGACTCTGTCAGTTCGCTGGCGATTAAGCTGTTTGAAACCAGTGAACACTACACCCTGTTAGCT
>LFTS01000244.1 GCA_001513435.1 Gammaproteobacteria bacterium DTU040 | reverse complement strand
CCACTGCTCACTAAATTTCATACTGTTCTCCTTAAACGATGCTCAATTAACGAAACTGCGCTAAAAACCGCAGATCATTGTCGAAGAACAGGCGTAAATCATTAACGCCATAACGCAACATGGCCAAACGCTCGACACCCATACCAAAAGCAAATCCGCTAAACTCTTCTGGCTCAATACCTGACATGCGCAACACGTTCGGATGCACCATGCCGCAACCCATCACTTCCAGCCAGCCGGTGTGCTTACACACGCGACAGCCTTCGCCATCACACATTACGCACTGCATATCCACTTCAGCGGAAGGCTCAGTAAAGGGGAAGAATGAAGGACGGAAACGCACGCCTAGATCTTTTTCAAAGAACACGCGCAAGAACTCTTCAATAGTGCCTTTAAGGTCGGCAAAACTGATGTCTTTATCAATCACCAAACCTTCGACCTGATGGAACATCGGCGAATGGGTGATATCTGAGTCGCAACGATAGACACGCCCCGGACAAATAATACGAATGGGCGGCGATTGGTTTTCCATGGTACGCACCTGTACCGGAGAGGTATGCGTGCGCAAAACCATGCTGCCATTAAAGTAAAAGGTATCGTGCATAGCACGAGCTGGATGATGCTCAGGAATATTCAGTGCTTCAAAGTTGTGATAGTCATCCTCAACCTCAGGTCCAACTTCAACACCATAGCCAATGTGACTGAAAAAATGCTCAATGCGCTCCAACGTACGTGTCACGGGATGCAAGCCACCGGATTGCTGACCACGACCGGGCAGTGTCACATCAATGGTTTCAGCTGCTAATTTTTGGGCCAAAGCTGCACTTTCAAGACCTGCTTTGCGCTGGGCAATAGCATCCTGCACTTGAACTTTTGCTTGGTTAATCAAAGCCCCTGCTTTCGGACGCTCTTCGGCCGATAAGCCGCCCAACTGTTTCATTAGCTGAGTTAACTCGCCTTTTTTACCCAAGTACTGCACCCGCAACTGCTCTAACGCAGGCATATCGTTGCTGCCATTAATAGCCGTCAACGCTTGGCTGACTAACTGCTGAATATTTTCCATCGATAAACTCCAGAGAATCGTGCAAAACGCTCTGTATCTTTGCAGGATGCTCTAAAAACATTAAATAGACTGTTTTAACGAAATAAGGGAAGAGCCGAGGCCCTTCCCTTATCAAAAGCAATAACGCTGTATTACTAAAAAAGCATCAAGCTAGGCTAGCTTTGGCTTTCTCAACAATAACTGCAAATGCTGCTTTTTCGTTTACCGCTAAGTCGGCCAATACCTTACGATCAATTTCAATGGAAGCTTTTTTCAAGCCGGCAATGAAACGGCTGTAAGACAAACCATTGATACGTGCACCAGCGTTAATACGAGCAATCCACAGAGCGCGGAACTGACGCTTACGCTGACGACGGTCACGGTATGCATACTGACCAGCTTTGATAACCGCTTGCTTGGCAATACGGAACGTACGTGAACGTGCGCCGTAGTAACCTTTAGCAAGTTTTAAAATTTTCTTGTGACGGCGACGAGCCTGAACACCACTTTTTACACGAGCCATAACTTACTCTCTCCTACCAATTAACGAACACGTAACATACGTTCAACGCTTGCAACATCTGATGGGTGTACCTGACTGGTACCTCTCAGCTGACGCTTACGCTTGGTAGTCATCTTGGTTAAGATATGGCTTTTGAAAGCATGTTTGTGCTTAAAACCGTTTGCTGTCGCTTTGAAGCGCTTTTTAGCGCCGCTTTTTGTCTTCATCTTTGGCATGTTTGAACTCCGCATTCAAAATTAATAATACAGTAACCTTGGGGCCTGCCTATGCCCAAGCATAGCTGCTAAGCAGCTAAACCATTTGGGGTTACTTCTTCTTTTTGGGAGCGATGACCATTGTTAGTTGGCGTCCTTCCATCTTAGGATGCTGTTCTACGGTGCCGTACTCAATCAGGTCATTTTCAACCTGTTTTAACAGATCCATACCCAGCTCCTGGTGAGCCATCTCACGACCGCGGAAACGCAAAGTGACCTTGGTCTTGTCCCCTTCTTCTAGGAAACGTATCAGGTTGCGTAGTTTTACCTGATAATCCCCTACGTCCGTCCCAGGACGAAACTTCACTTCTTTTACTTGAATTTGCTTTTGGTTCTTACGCGCTTGCGCTTGTTGTTTTTTCTTTTCAAACAAATGCTTGCCGTAATCCATGATGCGGCACACAGGTGGCGCTGCATCAGGAGAAATTTCCACTAAGTCTAAGCGCGCCTCTTCAGCGGCTGCTAGTGCTTCAGCAATCGAGACGACCCCGATCTGCTCGCCCTCTGCTCCAATCAATCGGACTTCACGAGCAGTAATATTTTCATTAATCGGTGCCTTATTGGCAGAACGTCTGTCTTGTCTCATATCTCGCTTGATAATTCTCACTCCAAATTTTGGCGATTTCGCCGAAAAACATAGCAGACCTTGCTTACATTTGACTTGTTTGCAAGCCAACAGCCACTGCCATATTACTTGTGTTGCTATCCCTTGCGCACATCAATCTGCACGAGGAACCTAATCTAAATAGAGCGCGGATTTTATATCCTATCGACTCTTTTCGCAAGTCGCTCTTTAAAAACAATCACTCACTGGCGATTCTATAGCATTAACTGGACTGATCCTACACGCATGAATCTTAGCACGCCCCACCATACTGAGGCTGCAGGATGCTATTGATATCAGCAAACAACCGTGCTCGAATTACGAAAAACACGTAAAGTAGTCTTACTACAGGTAGCTCACTATGAGGCCCTGCCATGCAACAACAGGAATCCGGTCTAGTATTTGGCTTTTTACTGGACGGCAACGGCGGTGCACGACCGTTACAACGCAGCGAGTTAGCAGGCTTACAGCTCCAAGCGCAACAAAAATTGTGGCTACACTGGGATAAGGACAATCTGGATACCCAAGACTGGCTGCAGCACACTAGTCAGGTGAGCGAGCTTGAGCGACAACTGTTACTGGCTAAAGGCACCCGCCCACGCCTGCTTGAGCATCATGACCAAACGCTGCTACTGTTTTCACGGGTGCTAGCCCGTAATTACTCGCTAGAGAACAGCGCGCTCTTATCGCTGCGTGTTTTGGTCAAAGATCAATTACTGCTTAGTTTTGCGCACGCCGATGCCTACCCTGATGCTGAACTGGAGCAAAGTTTCAAGCAAAATACAGGCCCCAGAACCACGACCGAATTGCTCACAGCAATCCTTAAAACCAGCGCTCAAGACATTGATGTTCTGGTTGAGCAGTTAGCCGATTTCATTGATACCCAGGAAGAGTCCATGGTGCAGGACATTCGCTTTCGCACCAATCAAAAGCAGATGCTACAGCTACGGCGCGATAGTGCTAACTTGCGCCGCTACCTAATTCCGATGCGAAACTTATTTAGCGTGTTACAGCGCGTACAAACAGAGGGATTTAACCACAACGTCAAGGCACAACTGGGCGAAATCCACAACAGCGCTATCCGCAGTCTTGAAGAGCTGGATTTAAGTAGAGAACGTGTTGGGTTTATTTTAGAGGCCGAAAAGCGTCAGCGTGAAGAACGTAGCGGACGTACTATTTATTTACTCACCCTGATCACCGCTTTTTTCTTACCATTAAGTTTTATCACAGGCTTGCTGGGGGTTAATTTAGGCGGCATTCCGGGCGGCGAGTCTGAACTAGGCTTTATTGTGGCCTGTATTGGGCTGGGTATTTTGGCAATAGTGCAACTAGCACTCTTGCGTCTACTGCACTGGCTTTAACCCAACCTGGCAGGCTTCTATAGGAATGCAATGACCGGTAGATACTCTTGCGCGATTGGTATTTTCCCGGTGTTAACGGCCATGTAAAAACGCCCCACTACTGTATAGCAGTGGGGCGTTTTATTAACTACGAGTTAAAACAACTTACTCCACACGACCACGCAGTGCAATGCTGGCTTCGAGTGTGGCAATGAATTCATCTAGGCTCAATGAGTCTAGGTTCTTGCCACAACGGGTACGCACAGCCACCTGTCGACTCTCAACTTCTTTATCACCTACCACCAACAAGAAAGGTACTTTTTGTAAAGTGTGCTCACGAATTTTAAAGCCGATTTTCTCGTTACGCAGGTCGGTTTTTACGCGGAAGCCTTTCTCGCGCAATGTTTTTTCAACTTCAAGCGCAAACTCACTCTGCTTCTCACTGATATTCATAATCACCGCCTGAGTTGGCGCTAGCCACGCAGGGAATGCACCTTCGTAATGCTCGATTAAAATACCAATGAAACGCTCAAATGAACCTAAAATTGCGCGGTGTAACATTACTGGGTGCGCACGATTATTATCCTCGGTTACAAACTCAGCGCCTAAACGCACAGGCAAGTTAAAATCCAGCTGTAGTGTTCCGCACTGCCATACCCGACCTAAACAGTCGCGCAGAGAGAACTCAATTTTCGGTCCGTAGAACGCACCTTCGCCCAGCTGTAGTTCATACTCTAAGCCAGCGCTCTCTAGAGCCGCCTTTAATGCTGCTTCGGCTTTATCCCACTGCTCT
>LFTS01000229.1 GCA_001513435.1 Gammaproteobacteria bacterium DTU040 | reverse complement strand
CCAACCTAAAACATTGCGAGCGTACTCAATCACTACCACCTGCATGCCTAAGCAAATCCCTAAATAAGGAATGCCCTGCTCACGCGCATACTGAACGGTTTTAATCTTACCTTCCACGCCGCGCAAGCCAAAACCGCCCGGCACCAGAATCGCATCCACACCCTCAAGCACCTGCGTGCCCTGAGTTTCAATGTCTTCAGAGTCAATGTAGCGGAAGTTAACTTTGGTTTCTGCATGAATACCCGCATGATTCATCGCCTCAATCAACGACTTATAGGCATCCAACAGCTCCATGTATTTACCCACCATCGCAATGGTGACTTCATGCTTTGGATTGAGTTTGGCCTGAATCACCACATCCCACTCGCTCAGATCAGCACTCTGCGCTTCTAGCCCAAAACGTTCCAGCACGTAATCATCCACGCCCTGGCTGTGCAAAATCCCGGGGATTTTATAAATGGTGTCGACGTCTTGCAGGCTAATTACCGCCCGCTCTTCAACGTTGGTAAACAAGGCGATTTTGCGACGCGAGGAGATATCTAGCACCACTTCTGAACGGCACACCAAAATATCTGGCTGCAAGCCGATGGAGCGTAATTCTTTAACCGAGTGCTGTGTCGGCTTGGTTTTGGTTTCGCCGGCAGTGGCGATATAAGGCACCAACGTCAGATGCATGAGCATGGCACGCTTAGCACCCACTTCAACGCGCAACTGGCGAATGGCTTCTAAAAATGGTTGGGATTCGATGTCACCCACCGTACCGCCAATTTCCACCATGGCGATATCCGCGTCACCCGCGCCTTTAATAATACGGCGCTTAATTTCATCGGTGATGTGTGGAATCACCTGAATAGTCGCCCCCAGATAATCACCGCGACGTTCACGACGAATCACTTCTTCATACACGCGCCCGGTGGTGAAGTTGTTGTTTTGCGTCATCGTGGTGCGTACAAAACGTTCGTAGTGACCTAAGTCCAAGTCGGTTTCTGCGCCATCATGGGTGACGAACACCTCACCGTGTTGGAACGGGCTCATGGTGCCCGGGTCCACGTTAATGTAGGGATCTAATTTTAATAAGGTGACTTTAAAACCGCGCGCTTCCAAGATGGCGGCTAAAGAAGCTGAGGCAATACCTTTGCCTAATGAAGAAACAACACCGCCGGTGACGAAGATATAGCGCGTCATAAAAAACCCTGGATATACAAGTTATGGCGGATATCCGCCCGAGAAAAAAACAGTAGCAAATAGGCCTGTAACGAAGATTTGTTCACAGACACCTTAGGAAAAACTCAGCCAAGGTCTAGCCACTCAAGACGGTTGAGTAGTTTACGCTAAAGACGGGATTGACTCAAACTGACATTAACATTAATTTTATTTATTTCATGCTTTCTGCAAGTCGACTGCCGTTTAACCTAAACCGCACTGAACTCTTTACCTATAAACAACCTATTCAAAGCAACCTAGCTGTTCTATTTCACTCCACATAGTACAATAGCCGCCCTTTGTTTACCTACCATCTTTGAGTTGCCATGAATCTTCCTCTGTTTTGGGTTTTAAGCTTACTACTGATCGCTATTATTCTTTTCATTCGCAACAAGCCGCGCATGGATGTGGTCGCCGTACTGGTGCTGGTCGCTTTGCCTTTAACCGGCGTTCTAACAGTGCAGGAAGCTTTAGCAGGCTTTAGCGATCCCAGTGTTGTGGTGATTGCCGCGCTATTTATTGTTGGCGAAGGACTGGTGCGCACCGGCATTGCTTACCAGCTCGGTGAAAAACTCATCGAGCATGCTGGCAGCAGCGAAACCAAGCTGATTATTTTATTGATGGTTTCCGTTACCATGCTCGGGTCAATTATGAGCTCTACAGGTGTTGTAGCCATCTTTATTCCTGTCGTTCTAAGTATCTGCGCACGCAGCAAAATCCATCCTAGCAAGCTAATGATGCCGCTTAGTTTTGCGGGCCTGATAAGTGGTATGCAAACTCTAGTTGCAACACCTCCCAACATGGTGGTTCATAGTGAACTGGTGCGTAATGGTTACGACGGCTTTACCTTTTTGGCTTTTACTCCTATAGGCATAGTTGTATTGATTTTAGGTGTTGGCTACATGCTGCTCACTCGCCACTGGTTGGCCAGTAAGCAAAGTCAAAAAGAGGCGGGTGAGCCACGCCACACT
>LFTS01000243.1:504-1972 GCA_001513435.1 Gammaproteobacteria bacterium DTU040 | reverse complement strand
TTTAATGTTGCATGAATACGACGCAAGATATCCTTTTTGACTTCTGCAGAAAAATAAATTAATACGTTACGACAAAAAACCACATCAAACTTACCCAGCGCGGAATAGCTTTCTAACAGGTTAATTTGCCGAAACTCGACTTTCTGTTTAATGAAATCTTTTATTTTCCAACGGCCACCTGTGCCCACCTTATCAAAATAACGCTGCAGCCTTTCAGGTGACAACCCGCGCGCAATAGCTAAGGCATCGTATTCGCCCTGCTTGCTCGCCTCCAGCATAGTGCTGGACAGCTCAGTGGCTATAATTTGCACACCGGCACGCAACTGACCAAAAGCCGTGCGCTCATATTCATCTAAAATCATAGCCAAGGAGTAAGGTTCTTGACCCGAAGAGCAAGCCGCTGACCAAATTCTTAAGCGTTGATTAGGGTACTTTGCAACCAGTTCAGGTAAAACCCTGTTTTTCATTACTTCATAGGGGTAGGTATCACGAAACCAAAGTGTTTCGTTGGTCGTCATGGCATCAATTACCTGAGTATGCAGCGCTCCACGCGGGTTGGCCTGCATGCGACGTACAAGCTCACTTAACGATTGAATGCGCTCTTGTTCGAGTATTTTTTTCAGACGACTACTGACCAAATACTGCTTATTGTCACCGAGCAAAATTCCGGACTGCTTTTCCAAGTAGTCCCGAAATAGATGAAAATCTGAGAGTGTGAGTGACACTATAATAACGCCTTACTATCAAAATCAATTGATCGATTATAGCCTAATATTACTCTAGATGCTCGAATATAAGGTGTCTGCGCTTATTTAAGAACAGCCCAGCAACAAACCAAGCACCCAAAACCCTAACCTTTTTGTTTAAGACGCTTTATAACGCTATCAGCTAATCCGTCCGGCTTAAACTTTGGCAAAAAATCATCTGCTCCCACTTTCTCCACCATCGCCTGATTAAACACACCAGAAAGCGAAGTATGCAGTAACACATATAAATCTTTCAGCCTGGGGTTGTTACGAATTTCGGAGGTTAAGGTATAACCATCCATCACTGGCATCTCAATATCCGAGATCAACATCAGTAATTCCTGTGCTGGATTAAGCCCCTCTTCCACCATATCAGTTAAGTAATTCAAAGCAGCACGCCCATCACTTAACGCAATGATTTGCACTCCTACATCTTGCAGCACGCGCATCAGTTGCTTGCGCGCTACTAGGGAGTCATCAACGATGAGGATTTTTTTACTCGCTGCTTGACTACGAATATCATCATTAAGCACGCCCTCTGAAACATCCTCTTTGCCCGGCACAACCTCGGCCAAAATCTTCTCGACATCAAGAATTTCAACCAACTCACCCTCAACATGAGTCACTGCAGTTAAATAATGCTCACGACCAGTACCTGCAGGTGGCGGAAGAATTTCCTCCCAGTTTAGGTTAACAATGCGCTCAACCGCACAGACCAAAAA
>LFTS01000243.1:0-347 GCA_001513435.1 Gammaproteobacteria bacterium DTU040 | reverse complement strand
ATAATGGTTAAGCTAGGACATTGCAAAACCTCGCGCACTTTAAACACATTCACACCATACAGCTGAGAACCTGATAGCCTGAACAGCAACAACTCTAATCTGTTTTGTCCCACCAATTGGGTTCTTTGGTTTACTGAGTCTAAAACACCAGCCATTGCAAACTCCAAAATAACAGCTCAGACCCCGGTTTCTTTCTCGCCAGCCGGTCTGTTTTTTGCTTTAATAATTCTTATGAACATCCAAATGACATTATCCCGACACACAATGGCCGAACGAAACCTACCAAGCAAGTTTTTTTTGTTCTGCTTTAGCCTATTTTTAACCAATTTTGCTGCGGCCGGCACGAG
>LFTS01000181.1 GCA_001513435.1 Gammaproteobacteria bacterium DTU040 | reverse complement strand
GCACCAAATTGCATGGTGATATTAGCAGTGGAGATCACAAATAAATCCTGAGTAGTCGAAACGCGGACGCGTAAAAAGGCGGCAATTGTACGCGCATTCGCGGGCGCTAGCACGCGGCAATTTCCCCGTAGTTACAAAGTGGGTGCAGGCATCCGCGCTTCCTTAAGAGCTCGTTTGATTTAAAAAAGAGCGTTTAAGTTTAACTCCCTGTATCTTAGCGCTTAGTCAATATCCGCTTAGGTGGGGTGATTAACCATTTACTATAGGCTGCAGCAAACGCATTATTGTTCAGCGCAAACCTGTTTTATGCAAAAAATTCCCCAATATATCCTTGTGTAGGCCAGTTTAGAGCCACAGCCAAGGGTGTTATCACCTCGGTAATTAATCCGTTAGGAGTCAGTATGAACGACCAATTTATTAAATCCAGAGCAGCCATTGCATGGGGTCCCAACCAACCACTGAGCGTGGAAGAAGTCGACGTGATGCTGCCGCGCAAAGGCGAAGTGCTGGTGCGTATTGTNNGTGTCATACCGATGCCTTTACCCTGTCTGGTGCCGACCCTGAAGGCGTGTTTCCCGCCATTTTAGGTCACGAGGGTGGCGGTATTGTTGAACAAGTAGGCGAGGGTGTTACCAGTGTGGCGGTGGGCGATCATGTGATTCCGCTGTACACCGCTGAGTGTGGCGAGTGTAAGTTCTGTACGTCTGGCAAAACCAACCTGTGCAGTGCAGTGCGCGAAACTCAGGGCAAAGGCTTAATGCCCGACGGTACGACGCGTTTTTACAAAGACGGCCAGCCGATTTATCACTACATGGGTTGCTCGACCTTTTCGGAATACACCGTATTGCCGGAAATCTCTTTAGCCAAGGTTAACAAAGACGCGCCCTTAGAAGAGGTGTGCTTGTTAGGTTGCGGCGTGACCACCGGCATGGGCGCTGTACTCAATACAGCTAAAGTACAGCCCGGTGATAACGTGGCGATTTTTGGGCTTGGCGGCATTGGCTTGTCGGCGATTATCGGTGCAAAAATGGCGGGTGCTAAGCGTATTATTGGCGTCGATATCAATGAAAGTAAATTTGCACTGGCCAAGCAACTGGGCGCGACCGACTGCATTAATCCGCAAGATTACGATAAGCCGATTCAAGACGTGATTATTGACATGACCGATGGCGGCGTGGAGTTTTCGTTTGAGTGCATTGGCAACGTTGACGTGATGCGCTCGGCGCTAGAGTGTTGCCACAAAGGCTGGGGCGAATCCGTGATTATTGGTGTGGCCGGTGCTGGGCAAGAAATCCGTACCCGTCCGTTTCAGCTAGTTACTGGGCGCGTTTGGCGTGGCAGTGCTTTTGGTGGGGTAAAAGGCCGTTCGCAATTGCCTGCTATANNTAGAACAATACTTGGCGGGTGAATTTGCCTTAAGCGATTTTATTACCCATACCATGGGGCTTGAGCAAATTAATGATGCCTTTGACCTAATGCATAAAGGCGAGAGCATTCGCTCTGTGGTGCATTACGACAAATAATTATTAAACCAAGGAGTTTCCATGCCGAATTCACAGTTGACTCATGTAAGCCAAGCCAAAGTGGCTGGCGGCTGGCATAAGCAATATCAGCATCAGTCCAGCAGTACCCAGTGTGCCATGCGCTTTGCTATTTTTTTGCCGCCCAATGCGAGCGCTGATAATCCTGTGCCGGTGCTGTATTGGCTGTCAGGTTTAACCTGCACAGATGAAAATTTTATGCAAAAAGCCGGTGCGTTTAAGATGGCGGCTAAGTTGGGTATCGCTATTGTTGCCCCAGATACCAGCCCACGCGGTGAGGGTGTGCCGGATGATCCCGAGGGCGCGTATGACTTTGGCTTGGGTGCTGGCTTTTATGTCAATGCCACCCAAGCGCCTTGGCAGCAGCATTATCAAATGTACGATTACATCGTTAACGAGTTACCGGCATTCATTGAAGCCCACTTTCCGGTGAACCAACAGCGTGCTATTGCCGGCCACAGCATGGGCGGTCATGGTGCGTTGGTGATTGCTTTAAGAAACTTACAGCGTTACAGCTCGGTATCGGCCTTTAGCCCGATCGCCAATCCCATGAATTGCCCTTGGGGTCAAAAAGCGTTTCGTAATTACCTCGGTGACGACACCAGCACCTGGCAAGCCTACGATGCTGTCGAACTGCTAAAAGCTACGCCTAGTACCTTGCCGATTATGGTCGACCAAGGCGATGCCGATAACTTTTTAGCCGAACAGCTCAAACCGCAAAACCTGCTGGATGCTGCTGCGCAATCAGGCACGACGATTAACCTGCGCATGCAGCCTGGTTACGACCACAGCTACTACTTCATCTCCAGCTTTATAGATGAACATTTGCAGTTTCATGCACAGCATTTGGGGCTCAAGGTCTAAGGTTTTCTGCTG
>LFTS01000043.1:1207-1538 GCA_001513435.1 Gammaproteobacteria bacterium DTU040 | reverse complement strand
CGCTTCCACCTCATGAGCACTTTCTATGCGGCTGCCCTTAAAGTCCATTCTGCGCATACCCTCGGTAATTGACCAAACCACTAAGCTAGTTCCGCGCTGCACCGCCACAGAGGTTAGCGTTTCCAACACCCTTAATTCATCCCATGACTCTATAGCTACTAGACGCACCTTTGCATCGAGCACTAACTGCAAGTCTCTGATATCGTTTTTCATTGCTAACATCCTTTTAACTAAACTGTCTGGCTCAAACGGCCATAGGTAGTTAAACTCATTGGGTATTTTATTTGGACAGGGGTAAATTGATGGATTGTTTATTTTGTAAAATTACCGC
>LFTS01000043.1:0-1174 GCA_001513435.1 Gammaproteobacteria bacterium DTU040 | reverse complement strand
TAGTTATCCCCAAAAAACACATCAGCACCTTAAACGATTTAACTGAAGCTGATCGTGAGCTGGCTGGGCATATTTTATACACGGCACAGCGTTTAGCCAACGAACTGGGCTGCGAGCAAGGTTACCGAGTAACGATGAATTGTAACGAGCTTGGCGGGCAAACTGTTTATCATATACACATGCATGTACTGGGTCAGCGTCAGTTGACTTGGCCGCCCGGCTAAATAGCATTTTCAACACAAAAGGTTTTAAGTTATGTCTACACAGCGTCACTACTCTCTGGCCGATCGCTTAACGCAACAAGCCGATGCCTTACTACGCACGCTAATTCCTTCCAGTTGCCAAGCAGCGCGCCCCTCACCTGCCCTAGCACATAGCGAGGATACCAGCCTTGATGTCGCCGACAAAAAGCACATCGCAGGCTTAATGCGGGTTAATCATACCGGTGAAGTATGTGCGCAAGCACTTTACCAAGGTCAGGCACTGACAGCACGTCGCGAAGAAATTCGTGAGGCCATGGAGCAGGCGGCTGCCGAAGAAATTGACCACTTGGTTTGGTGTGAAGAGCGCCTTAAACAACTGGACAGTCATACCAGCGTGCTCAACCCAATCTTCTATGGTTTATCCTTTGCCATAGGTGCAGGCGCTGGAGCCATTAGCGATAAAATCAGTCTAGGTTTTGTTGCTGCAACCGAAGAGCAAGTATGCAAGCATCTGGACGATCATCTCGGTCAAATTCCCATGACCGACGGTAAAAGCCGCGCAATTTTGCAACAAATGCGTATTGATGAAGAGGAGCACTCAACCAATGCCATTGCTGCAGGCGGTTTACGTTTTCCAGCACCGGTTAAAGTCGGCATGAGCTTGCTGGCTAAGGTAATGACCGCTTCCACGTATCGCATTTAATATTGCCAAAAACCTGAATGGGCATGGAAAGCAAAGACAATGATGTTGTTGTGCAACACCATTGTCTAGCTAACTGCTGATACTAAAGCTCAGCGATTCAACTTAGGCATATTGCGGCCATAGAAAATCTCGAGCATTTCATGGCGCAGGCGTTCTTCCACATCGCGCCGTTGCTCATAAGAAAGATTCTCCGACGCTTCACCAAACAAATAGTTATCCAGCTCAAAATCCTTTAACAGCATTTTGGTGTGGAACATATTTTCTTGGT
>LFTS01000306.1:351-2871 GCA_001513435.1 Gammaproteobacteria bacterium DTU040 | reverse complement strand
CGACAGCGATGAGCCTTTCACCAACCTGCTTACACAAGGCATGGTGATTGCTGATACCTATTACCGCCTGCAGCCCAACGGCGCGCGCGTGTGGTACAACCCAGACGAGGTCGAGGTCACCTACGATGCCAAAGGCAAAGCCACAGGCGCAGTCCTGAAAAGTGATGGCGAGCCAGTGGTCATCGGTGGCACCGAGAAAATGTCCAAGTCGAAAAATAACGGCGTTGACCCACAAATTATGATCGACCAGTACGGCGCGGACACCTGCCGTCTGTTTATGATGTTTGCCGCACCGCCGGAAATGAGTTTGGAATGGTCTGACACGGGCGTGGAAGGCGGCAGCCGTTTTCTGCGTCGGGTGTGGCGCTTAACCCATAAGCATGTCAGCCAGGGCTTGGGCGGCGCGCTCGATACCAGCAACCTGACAGGTGAGCAAAAAGAGTTACGCCGCGCGATTCATGCAGCGATTGAACACGCCAGCCGCGATATCAGCGAACACCACAAGTTCAACACCGCCATTGCGCAAGTGATGAGCCTGATGAACGCGCTGGAAAAAGCCCCGAACGCCAGCGAGCAAGACCGTGCGCTGCTGCAAGAGGGACTGGAAACCGTGGCGCTCTTGCTAGCCCCTATTACTCCGCATATTTGCCATGCAATCTGGCAAGCGCTGGGACACAGCACACCTATTATTGACGCCCGCTGGCCAGTGGCCGACAAAACGGCCTTAGTGCAAGACAGTTTAACGCTGGTAGTACAGGTCAACGGTAAGTTGCGCGGGCATATTGAAGTGCCTGCTAGCGCCAGTCGTGAAGAGATCGAAGAGCGCGCGCGCAATAACGAAAACGTGCAACGCTTCACCGAAGGCCTGACCGTAGGTAAAGTCATTGTGGTACCCGGAAAACTGGTTAATATAGTGGCTAACTAGTCAATTGTAGTTAATTTGGAACCTGTTATTTGCACGAGTCGTCCACCTCAGCCACAAGACGCCACTCCTGCAAATAACACTCATTTTTTACTCCTCAACACTCTAGGTACTCTATGCGCATCCAACACTTAGCCACCATAGCGCTCACCCTTCTGCTTACCGCCTGCGGTTTTCATCTGCGCGGCATGGGTAGTTTTGATTTTGCATTGCAAGAACTGCAGTTTAAGTCCGCAGACAGTCGCGCACCGCTGGCCAAAGCCTTAGAGTCGCGCCTTGAAGCTCAGGGTGTTGAACTAAACGCAACAGCACCTTTCACGCTTTATTTGCAGCGTGAGCAACATACACAACGCGTGGTCAGCTATACCGCTGGTACACGCAGTGCTGAACACATGCTCACCAGCTCGGTTGACTACGCTATTCGTGCTGGCGACTTGCCTGATTTAATGACCGGCACCGCCGAAGTACAGCGCGTATTATCCTTTAACCAAAACCATGTTTCCGCCTCCAACGAAGAAGCAACGCTGTTACGCAACGAAATGCGTAATGAGCTAGTTATGCAGCTGATGATGCGCTTGCAAGCCATCAAACCTGAACAGCTCGAAGCACTAAGAACCACCGCACAGGCACGAGCCGATGCAGATGCTGAGGCAAAACAGCAAGAACTAGATCGCTTGCAACAAGAGCTAAATCTTGAACCCTTAGCCAATTAAATTAACCTATGCGCCTTTATCCAGAAAAACTAAACGGGCAGTTAAAAAAACAATTACTGCCCGTTTACCTCATCAGCAGCGACGACCCTTTGCTGCAACAAGAGGCCAGCGATACCGTGCGCCAAGCCTGCCGCGCACAGGGCTATACAGAACGACAGGTTTTTAGCGTTGAGCGCAACTTTAACTGGAACCAGCTACGCGAGGCCAGCGCTACACTGTCACTCTTTGCCGAAAAGCGCATTTTAGAAGTACGCATCCCTTCCGGCAAACCCGGCGACCAAGGCGCTCTTGTGCTGCAAGAGTACTTAGCACGACCTGCAGAAGATACTGTGCTGCTGATTAGCCTGCCGCGTTTAGATGGAAGCACACTAAGAACCAAGTGGGTCAAAGCCCTGCAAGACAGCCCTATTTGCGGCTTTGTGCAGATTCCAGTGATTACCCCCGAACAGCTTCCACAATGGCTTAACCAGCGCCTACAACAAAAAGGCTTGAGTGCTGACGCAGAGGTTTTAGAACTGATCAGCGACCGCGTTGAAGGAAACCTACTGGCCGCCGCGCAGGAAATCGAAAAGCTCACTTTACTTACCGATGCCAAGCATTTGGATAGCGCCACGGTGCAAAATGCAATTGCCGACAGTGCTCGTTATGATATTTTTACCCTTGTGGACGCGGCTTTAGCAAGTGACACCGCACGCAGTTTGCGTATCCTTAGCGGTCTGCGCGCCGAGGGCAATGAGGTGCCAGTCATCTTATGGGCTTTAGCGCGAGATATTCGTCAACTCAGCTTGTTTGCGGCGCAAATTGAGCAAGGCCAAACCATGCAGCAAGTGACCAATAGAGTCTGGCCTGCTTCACGCAAACCCATTATCCAAAAAGCCTTACAAC
>LFTS01000306.1:0-315 GCA_001513435.1 Gammaproteobacteria bacterium DTU040 | reverse complement strand
TCATCCAGCCCAGCATTGGCAAAAGCTACTGCAAGATGCGCAGCTTATTGATGAGCAAGCCAAAGGCCAAGCACCGGGCAGTGCTTGGTTAAGCTTAGAACAGTTGTTACTAAAGTTTTAGAGGCTGCGCAAGGCGCGCGGCTTATTAAGCTTCCAGCAAGAAAGTTACCGGCCCATCATTGGTTAAACTAACCTGCATATTGGCCCCGAACTCGCCGGTGGCTACCTGAGCATGCTCTGCTCTTGCCATATCCACCAATTGGCTAAACAAACGCTCTGCCTGCTCAGGTGCTGCAGCAGTAGAAAAACCTGGGC
>LFTS01000296.1:1898-4296 GCA_001513435.1 Gammaproteobacteria bacterium DTU040 | reverse complement strand
ATTAAGCCAGAGGGTACGCCGACCAATAAGCCAATACCGACCAAAATAGCAGGGCGGTGTTGGCGTTCTGTAGTATCAGGTAAGCGTGCTTGACGCCACATACGCTGCGCGGACCAAAGCACCAGCAAGCAAAAGGCGATAACCAAATAGGTTTCATTGATATAGCGCCCCAGAAACTGTCCGATCCAACTGCCTGGCACGCCGGTAATGGCTAGGGTGAGCACGGTACGCGAGTGGATATGGCCGCTACGCCAGCGGCCGATGGCGCCAATCAAGGCGGATAAACCCACAGCACCTAAACTTATTCCGATAGCGTCGCGCATGGATAAGTGTAGGCTGAGCAGTAATGGCAGGGCAACCAGCGAACCCCCAGCCCCAGTTAGGCCCAGCAGGCTGCCTAAAATCAAACCGATGCCAAGTGCTTCGAGGGTGAAAATATCCATGATTAGCGGCTGCTGTGTTGTCTAAGGTTTTGCTATTAAACCCAGTTATACGTTAAAGCGGAAGTGCATTACATCGCCATCTTTAACGATATATTCCTTACCTTCCAGGCGCCACTTACCAGCTTCTTTAGCGCCTGCCTCACCTTTGTACTGAATAAAATCGTCATAGCTTACAACTTCTGCACGAATAAAACCGCGCTCAAAGTCCGTATGGATCACTGCTGCTGCTTGCGGTGCAGTAGCGCCTACTTTTACTGCCCAAGCGCGTACTTCTTTAACGCCCGCAGTGAAGTAGGTTTGTAAATTTAACAGTTGATAGCCTGCACGAATAACACGGTTTAGACCGGGTTCATCAAGACCTAAGTCTTCAAGTAGCATGTCTTTGTCTTCGCCATCGTCCAGCTCAGCCAGCTCAGCTTCAACTTTGTTACATACCGCCACAACTAGGGCGTTTTCTTCGGCGGCAATTTCGCGCACTACATCCAGCAGAGGGTTGTTTTCAAAACCATCTTCAGCCACGTTAGCAATGTACATGACGGGCTTGCTGGTTAAAAAATGAAAGCCTTTAACGATGCGTTGTTCTTCTTCGCTCCAGTCTTTGATAAGCGAGCGTGCTGGCTTAGCTGAGGTAAAGTGATCCAGTAGCTTTTCTAAAATGGCTTTTTGTTGCAAAGCTTCTTTATCGCCACCCTTGGCATTACGGCTTATACGCTGTAATTGTTTTTCGCCACTTTCTAGGTCGGCAAAAATAAGCTCCAAGTCGATAATTTCAATATCTCGTTTTGGGTCAACGCTGTTGGCAACGTGAATGATGTTTTCATCTTCAAAGCAGCGCACCACGTGGGCGATAGCATCTGTTTCACGGATATTAGCCAAAAACTTATTGCCTAGGCCTTCTCCTTTAGAGGCTCCTTCCACCAAGCCAGCGATATCCACAAACTCCATGCTGGTGGGCAGCACGCGCTCGGGCTTGACGATTTGCGCTAAAGCGTCTAGGCGTGGATCCGGTACAGGCACAATGCCGCTGTTGGGGTCTATAGTACAAAAAGGAAAGTTTTCAGCAGCAATGCCAGATTTGGTTAGCGCATTGAAAAGAGTGGATTTGCCGACGTTGGGTAGGCCGACGATACCGCATTTAAACCCCATAAAACGTACCTCAAAATAAAAGAAAGGCTGCTAGGTGGCTAGTGCCGAACAAAAAGGTGGCAGCAGACTAGGCTTTGTAACTGTGTAATTGTTGCGTGGCGCGTGACCATTGTCCGTCAAGGATTTCAGGCAATACAGCAATGGCATGATCAATTGTAGAGTCGATAAGCTGCTGCTCGCTACTGGGTGCGCGACCCAAGACAAAACCCGTGACCTGGCTGCTATGACCGGGATGCCCAATGCCAATCCGTAAACGATAAAAGGTATTTTGATTGGCTAAGCAGGCAATAATGTCTTTTAAACCGTTATGACCGCCATGACCGCCGCCCTGTTTAAGTTTGCAAGTGCCAGGTGGTAAGTCTAGTTCATCATGCGCGACAAGGATTTCTTGCGGCTGAATGCGAAAGAAGTTGGCTAACGCAGCCACGGATTGACCGCTACGGTTCATATAGGTGGTAGGAATAAGCAGACGCACATCTTGGCCTTGATGAGTAAATTTTGCGCTAAGGCCAAAATATTTTTTGTCTGGGCTGAGCGCACAGTGCATGGCATCTGCAAGTCGCTCAACAAAAAGAGCCCCAGCGTTATGCCTTGTCTGTTCGTATTGTGGACCCGGGTTACCTAGGCCAACGATCAGTTTTACAGCAGTCACGGTTGGGGCTCCTTTAAGCAAGAGGCAGAATCAGGAAGCCTCTGAATAACTACCTGCGTAGCTATCACTGCGTTAAAAACGTACTCACAATCTTTAGATTGAACGTGCTTTAGCACGGCCCCGAAGGGGGAGCGAAGCGAATAAAATGCTCATTTAC